>CAYVVX010000393.1:0-5627 GCA_964455315.1 uncultured Planctomycetales bacterium
GGTCGAAGAACCGCAGGGCCGCGTCGGTGATCCGCTCGGTCATGTCGCCGGGGATGATCTCCGCCTTTTCGCCGGGCTTCTGCGAGAACTTCGCGTCGGAGTGGGCGGCCATGCCGGCGTTGAAGATGTTGGCGGTCCACTTGAAGCCGTAGTGGGCGGCGTCGCGGACGTTGTGCCACTTGCCGGTGAAGGCGGTCTGGTAGCCGCGGCGGTTCATGACCTGAGGCCAGGTGACGATGTTGTCGTGAATCTTCTGTCCGAAGAACATGACCCCGTTGGTGGTGCCGAAGGTGCCGGTCATGTACGAGGCCCGCGAGGGCGTACAGATCGGCGTGGGGGCAAAGGCGTGGCTGAAGCGCACGCCGTCGCGGGCGATGCGGTCGATGTTGGGCGTCCAGACGGCCGGGTGCCCGGCGCAGCTCATGGTGTCGTGCTGCTGGTCGTCGGAGACGATAAACAGGACGTTGGGCGGCGCGGCGAGGGCGGGGCGGACGGCAACCGCCGCCAGCACCAGGCACAGAAGGAGATGGATCCGCCGCGGGATGAACGCGGTGTCAGGTTTCATTCGAGTCGCTCTCATCAGGTTCTCCCACTTGAGACGCAGCCGCGGGACGCTGCAGTTTGTTGAGTTGCTTGTGCAGGCTGTAACCGCCACCGACCACGACGCAGACAATCGCGGAGACCATGCCGGTGTTCCACAACCAGCGCGAGAGGCCGCGGGGCATGTTGTCGCCGAGCAGCCGGCGATTGTTCATCAGCACGAAGAAGGTGATGTACGCGATGGGGATGAAAAAGAAGCAGAACACCGAGATCGGCACCATCAGCCACATCTGCATGGAGCCGAACACCAGCGGAGCCAGCAGTCCCAGCGCGGGAATGGCCAGTCCGATCTTGTACGCCCGGCCCCCGCGCTGGCCGCCGCATACTTCGGAGAGCACGAAACCGCTAACCAGCATCATGGTCACGATGCTGCTGCTGGTCATGCCCAGGAAGCCGAGCCCGAAGATGAAGTGGCTGGACCACCGGCCGAACACCGACTCCAGCGACTTGGACATGCGCACGGCGCTGCGCATCTCCTTTTGAATCTCGCCCACCGCCTCCTGCTGCTGCGCCACGGTGAGGCTGGTATCCGCCTGGACCGCGCTGACCCGGGCTTCGTACTCGGGATGAAGCTCGTTGGCGGAGGAGATGACCAGGAAGCCGGTGGCGATGGCGAAGGGCAGGAGCATGCCCGCGCCGAGGTCAACCTTGGCGAGCGCGCGATGCTCCCGTCCCCATCCGCGGGCCAGCACGGTGTAGGGGAACAGAAAAGTCATGTTGATTCCGACAGCGGCGGCGAACATGCCGATGACCACGTCGAACTGGGCGGGATCCCTGGGCAGATGGAAGTTGACCAGCCCGCGGGCCACGCCGCCCCAGTCGGTTTCCGTCCGGAACACCACCACCGCGAAACAGATCACGATGCCCGCCACCAGCAGCTTCATGGCCGCCTCGAACCAGCGCACCCCGCGCGAGCCCTTGCCGTAGTGCCACGCGACCAGCAGCGTCACCAGGGCGATCACCGGCGCGGTCGCGGCGCCGTAGAACATGCCGGCGGCCTCGGCGTCGGTGGTGCCGGTTTCGCCCAGGGCCTTGCCGATGCGCACCGCGTAGCCGGGAAACGTGGAACGGCCGGTGGTGAACATGTCCCCGATCACCGACGCGGACACGCTGAACTGCCCGAAGATCCACACGAAGTTGGCCACCAGGGTGCCCAGGGCCCAGCCCCAGCCCAGCAGCGGATGAGCATACTTGTTGACCACCTCGAAGGGGCGCCTGCCCGTGCACATGGTGATGTAGCCGATGGCCCCCAGCATGATCGTGCCGAAGAACATCGAGGTGGGCTGCACCCACAGCAGCCCGTACCCGGCCAGGGCCCCGGCGAAGAGCGAGGTGCTGCCGCTGCCGCCGCCTAAGGTCAGGGCGCTCTGCACCCACCCGGGCCCGCTGAGCTTGAGATAGCCCCAGGCCCGCCCCGGCAGCGGTTTGGCATCCAGCGACACCAGGTAGGCCCGCTCCCGCTCCAGTACGACCGGGTCCACGCCCGAGACCATGGGCAGGGCAACGTCCTCAGGCGGTGGCGAAGTTGAACGGCTCATCGACGGCCCCCGCTGGAGGTCACCTTGCCCAGCCCGCTCACATCCACCGGTGCTCCGCGCGACGCGCTGTCCCGCTCGGCCAGTGCGAGGGCCACGGCCAGCCGGCTCTGCTCCGGCGTGCTCACCGCGGGCGCATCACCGCGGGCGATGCAGTCGAGGAAGTACGCGATCTCGGTGAAGTATCCGTCGCGCCCGGTGATCTCCGGCGTTTCCTGCTGCCCGTCCTGTCGGAACACGGTCAGCGGCTTGTCGCCGGCGAGTTCCCACACGATGGCGGCCTTCTCGAACACCGCGGTGAATCCGCAGTTGAAGCCGAAGCCCGGCGGCATGTCCCAGAAACCCTCGAGCTGGACCACCGGGCAATCGTCGTAGTCCCACAGGGCGTGGACGCGGTCGTAGCCACCGCCGGCCCGCGGATAGCTCTGGGCTCGCACCGATCGCGGCATGCCCAGCAGGTAGAGGGCATAGTCCACATCGTGAGCGTGCAGATCCAGGATGGCTCCGCCGGACAGCTCCGGGTTCAGGATCCAGTTGTTCAGCGAATAGTCCGGTGCGCTGGCCTGCCGGCGGAGGTGCAGGGCCTTCAGCGCCCCGAAGCGGCGGTCATCCACCACCTGCTTCAGAAACACGTACTGCGGCCAGAAGCGGATGCACTGGGCGATCATAAACCGCCCCTTCGCGCCACCCGCGGCCGCCAGCATGGTGTCGCACTGCTCGACCGACAGGCCCATCGGCTTTTCGCTGAGCACGTGCCTGCCGGATTTCAAACCGGCGATGGCGATCTCCGCGTGCAGGTGGGTCGGGGCGCAGATGTCGATCATGTCCACGCCGTCGTCGGCGATCAGCTCGCGGTAGTCGGCGTAGCGGCGGATGTCGCCGAGGTCGCGGACGGTGCCCCTGGCGTCGGCCACGTTTCCGCCGACCTTGGACCAGTCGCCGGCGCGGCGGTCCGGCTCGGGATCGCAGATCGCGACCACGCGGGCCTTGTCGGGCATCAGTTCGTACTGGTTGAAGTGGTTGCGGCCGATGAACCCGGCCCCGATGAGTCCGACGCGGATCATGATGTGCCTCCTGATGTCCCGCCCGGCGGCGGGGCGACGTACACGATGCGCTCCAGCGGTTCGCCGCGGGCGAAGCGGTCGAGATTGGCGGCGATACCGCGGTACCGCCGCCGCAGCATGGGCTCGGTCCACGCCGACGAATGCGGCGTGCCGATCACGTTGTCCAGCTCGTGGAAGGGCAGCCGCGAGCCGTGCATGATCTCGTCGATTCGCGGCGGATACTGATACCAGGCGTCCAGCGCCGCGCCGCCGATGCGTCGCTCCTTCAGCACTGTGAACAACGCCTGCTCGTCGATCACTTCCGCGCGGGCCGGGTTGATCAGCAGGCCGGTCGGCTTCATCAGCCGCAGCTCCGCGGCGCCGATCATGCCCCGGGTGCTATCGTCGATCGGGCAGGCGATGACCACCACGTCCGCGGTGGACATCAACTCGGGCAGCCGATCCCGCCCGCCGCACCACGCGAGGTCCGGGTGCGGCTTCGGCGATCGCGTCACCGCGATCACCCGCATCCCCAGCGCTTTCGCCCGAACCGCCACCTCGCGCCCGACGTGACCGAAGCCGATCAGCCCCAGCGTCCGGCCGAACACCTCGCCGTGGAATTCACCATCGTGCCGCCCGCTGCCGTCCCAGCGGCCTTCCCGGAAGCTCGCCGCGTAGTAATCCAGCCGCAGCGTCATCATCAGCATGGCCGCGATGGTGTACTCGGCCAGCGGAATCTCGTGCTCGTAGACATTGCACAGCGTGCAGCCGGGCGGCATGGCGGCCTTGTCGATCTTGTCGACGCCGGCGCCGACGCAGTGAATCAGCCGCAGTCGCGGTGCCGTCCCGGCCAGCTCGGCCGGAAACGAGAAGCCCACGAGCGCATCCGCCTTGACCAGCGCGGTCCGCACCCGGTCCGCGTCGCGCGGCTCCGGGGCGAGCAGGATCTCCCACTCCGTGGTCAGGTGGTCGCGCAGAAAGCCCTCCCGGCTGGTCACGAAGTAGTCATACATCAACAGCGTGTGCGGCAAGATCAGATCCTCTGGTCACATCCGATGGCACAAATCCCCGGCATCTCCGGACCGGCGGCACCCGCCATCTCAATCTCTCATCCACCGAGTTCCCGCTCGAAAGCCTCCACCTCCGGGAAGCGCGTCTTTCCACGCAGCAGCCGCCCCAGCCGCGGCTTGCCCTGGTTGTACACCTCCACGGCGTCGGCGTCGGCGTAGCGCAGGAACAGGATGCGGCGGTCGCGGTCCTTCGACTTGTTGCCCTCGGACTTGTGCAGGGTAAAGGCGTGGAAGAACAGGCACGAACCGGCCTTGAGCGGCATGGGGATGGCCTGCGATTCGTCCACTTCGAGATTGATCTCCCGCTGGGCCTTCTTGGCCGCGGCCGAGCCGGCGTCGCCGACGTCGATCTGGCCCTGCTTGTGGCTGCCGGGGATGAGCCACAGGCAGCCGTTCTCCACGTCGGCGTCGTCCAGGGCGGTCAGGGCGCTGATCGCGTTGTAGGGATCGAGCTGCCCGTAGCCGTTGTCCTGGTGCCAGCCGAAGGGCATGGTGTTGCCGCGCAGCTTAAAGGTGAGCTGGCTGGTGGCGCCCTTGATGTTGGGGCCGATGAGCTGGGCGGCGACGTCAACCAGCGGCCCGTCGAAGTAGAACCGCCGCACCACCCCGGACTGGTGGTGAATGTTGATCAGCAGGGCATTCTCCAGCCAGGTCTTGCCGGCGTCGAAACCGCCCTTGACGGCGTGCCACGCGTGCATGACCTCCGCGCGCATCTGCTCCAGGCCGCGCTCGGTGAGTATCGGGCCGTACTGCAGGTACCCGTCGCGGTGATACGCGGCAACCTCGTCGTCGGTCAGGCGCCGATGGATGAACAGCTCATGATCCGGCATAACCGCTCCCGTCAGATGCGGGCCATCGACTTCCCGCCAATGCGCTCACGCACCACCACCGCCAGGCGCGTTCGCCTGGCCGTGTCACCCGCTGAAGATGTCACCGGCCGTCAACGCCCTGCTCACTCACCGCCGCCCTGACCCTTCGGCGGGCCCACCCGTCCCGGTGAAGGTGCATTCGGCGGCATGGCCTCGAGCACTTTCCGCAAGCGCCCCACCGCCGCGCGGACACCGGCGTCGTCTCCGGCCGTGAGATCCTTCTTTTCCAGCGGATCGTTGCGCACATCAAACACCTCGCCGGTCGAGTACAGCTTGTAGCGTCCGTCACCGATCACCCGCTTGTCGCCGTATTGCGAGAACATCCACGCCCGCGGGTGCCGGGCGGGCTCGCCGCGGAGCGTATCCGCGAAGGACACGCCGTCCAGGACCGCGCCCTCCGGCGGGGTCGTCCCGGCGATCTCCAGCAGCGTGGGCATGAAATCGGAGAAATCCACCAGGCGCTCGCTGACCGCGCCGGGCGGCGTCCTGCCCGGCCAGCGCACGATCAGC
>CAYVVX010000394.1:0-3165 GCA_964455315.1 uncultured Planctomycetales bacterium
GATGGCCTTGAAGGCCGGCTTGCGCTGCTTGATGACCTCGGCGACGCCGGTGATGGTGCCGCCGGTGCCGACACCGCTGACCAGGATGTCCACCTTGCCGTCGGTGTCCTTCCAGATCTCCTCGGCGGTGGCGCGGCGGTGAATTTCCGGATTCGCGGGGTTCTCGAACTGCTGCGGGAGGATCGCGCCGGGCGTCTCCTGGACAATCTGCTGGGCCCGGTTGATGGCGCCTTTCATGCCCTCGGCGGCGGGGGTGAGCACCAGCTCGGCACCCAGGGCCTTGAGCAGGCTGCGGCGCTCCATGGACATGCTTTCGGGCATGGTCAGGATCAGCCGGTAGCCCCTGGCCGCACAGACGAAGGCGAGGGCGATGCCGGTGTTGCCGGAGGTGGGCTCGACCAGCACGGTGTCCTTGGTGATCTTGCCGGCTTTTTCGGCGGCTTCAATCATGGACACGCCGATGCGGTCCTTGACGCTGGACAGGGGGTTGAAGAACTCGAGCTTGGCGTAAACGGTGGCGGGGGCCTGAATGATCCGATTGATGCGAACCAGCGGGGTATTGCCAACGGTCTGCGTGATGTCGTCAAAAAGACGTGCCATGTGAGGTCTCCAGCATGCGGTTGAGGCCCGAACAGCGAACCGGACTTGAATATAGGATTCGGGGCCGGGAGCGTCAATCCGCCGGGCGACCCCGGGGGGCGCGGGGGCGGGCATGCGGTTTGCCCCGGCATGGCGGGTGGTGTCTAATGCCCTCCGGGACAGTGTTTTCACGCAGGGATACGGAGCCCATCGAGAGCCATGGATCATTTCGCATTTCGTGACGGTGAGTTGTATTGCGAGCAGGTGCCGGTAGCGGCGATCGCCGAGCAGGCGGGCACACCCACGTTCGTGTACTCCGCGGCCACCTTCCGCGATCATTACGCGCGGATCGCGGAGGCCTTCGCCGAGCTGGATCCGATCATCTGCTACTCGATCAAGAGCTGCCAGAACCTGCACATCGTGCGGCTGCTGGTCGAATGCGGCGCGGGAATGGACGTGGTCAGCGGCGGGGAGCTGTTCCGGGCGCTCAAGGCCGGCACGGACCCGGCGCGGATCGTCTACGCGGGGGTGGGCAAGAGTGACCGGGAGATCAATGAAGCCATCGACGCGGGCATCGGCTGGTTCAACATCGAGTCGGAGGCGGAGCTGGCCAACCTGATCGAGATCGCCGGGCAGCGCGGGACGACGGTGCGGGCGGCCCTGCGGGTCAACCCGGACGTGGACCCCCGGACCCACCGGCACACCAGCACCGGCAAGCGCGAATCCAAGTTCGGCGTCGACCTGGAGCGGGCTCACCAGGTGTTCCAGGAATTCGGGCGCGACCCGCGCGTGCAGCTCAGCGGGATTCACCTGCACATCGGATCACCGGTCAACCAGGTCGATCCGTACGTCGATGCCATCACCAAGACGCTGGGCATGATCGCGCAACTCCGGTACGAGGGGTTCCGCATCGACACGCTCGATATCGGCGGTGGATTCGGGGCTCACTACGAGGGTGAGGAGGCGCCGCCCGCGAAGGCCTACGCCGAGCGCATCGTGCCGCTGCTGCGCGGGCAGGACCTGCGCATCATCCTCGAACCGGGGCGCAGCATCAGCGCCAACGCGGGCATCCTGCTGACCCGCACCACCTATGTGAAGCGCGGCGGCGACAAGCAGTTCCTGATCGTCGACGGCTCCATGACCGAACTCATCCGGCCGGCGCTCTACGACGCCTATCACTTCGTCTGGCCGGTCAAGCCCGGCGCGGGCTTCTCGCCGGCCTCGCGGATACGCGGGGTGAGCTTCCCCGGCACGGTCGAGGTGGACATCGTCGGGCCGGTGTGCGAGACGGGGGATTTCCTGGCCAGGGGCCGGGCCCTGCCGCCGGTGCAGCGCGGCGACCTGATCGCCATCTTCACGGCCGGAGCCTACGGCTTCGTGATGGCCAGCCACTACAATTCGCGGCCCAACGCGGCGGAGGTGCTGGTGGACGGGGCGCAGTTCCGGAACATTCGCCGTCGGGAAACGTACGAAGACCTGATCGCCGCGGAAGTCAACGGCGATGCGTGATCCGGCCCGTTGATGCCCGGCTGGAGGCTGATGGGCAAGCGGGTTGAACCGACCAGGTGGGCATAAAAAAAGACAGCCACTCCCGGAATGGGAATGGCTGTCCATCATATCAATCCAAGTTCGCCGGGAACCTGAGCGAGCGCCGCCCCGCCTGGGGCGCAGACTGTGCAGGATCGGTTACCCGCCCTGAGCCAGCCAAGCGGCGCGGCACTCCGACATCATTCCGGCAAACTACAGGACCAACTCAACCGCCAGTGATCAGGTTGATGATGTCCTGGATCGAGTTCAGGTTCGTCGGAAGAATGCCGGGGGGCGTCTGGGTCGGGATGATGTTGCAGGCACCACCACTCATCAGATAGATCGACGCAAGGCCGAACAACGCAACCACTTTCTTCAACAAGGACATGTCATGACCTCCAAAGTCTGTCGTGCCACGACTCGCGGTCCCACCACGGGCACTGCGAGCCGTTCCGAAACCCAATGGGCCCGGGTCGCCTTTACAGAGGCGACCGGGGAGCAAACCCCGCTCCGGTCCCCCGGGTGATCGGGGCCGACTCGAGTAGTACCGAATCAACCAAACAGGTCTTCGTTGATGATCCCGCGCAGGACGCGCAGCGGCAGATAGCCGAGATCATCGATGCCGCCGAACGCATTGGTGAGGACGCCGAGGTTGGCGCAGCCCACATGGAACAGCCAGCCGCCGCTCACCATCAGGAGCGCCGTCCAAAGTTTCATTCTCTTCAACATTGCGAGCCTCCAAAAAGTTCAGGGGCGGAACGCATCCGGATCTCCGGGAAAGTCCCGGGCGTCGAACAGGGTCGACCCCCCTGACTACCAGGCAACCGGACGGTGATCCGGGTGCCGGTCCCAGTGATCCTTAGTTCACGACCCGAAGGATGAAGTTCTCAAGAAGGAAATCGGCGACACAGGCGCCGATGCCCCCGCCGGCGAGCGTCGAGCCCGCCACCAGAAAGCTCCACTTCAGCCAGTTCTTTACGGACATTATCTTTCTCCTAAGAGGATTTGACCCGCCCGAAAGCGAGGCCATCCAGCCGGCCCTCGGGATCAACCCCACAA
>CAYVVX010000394.1:3175-5619 GCA_964455315.1 uncultured Planctomycetales bacterium
ATTGGGGTCTCGCGAAGCCACCGGCAACCGTGGATTGCGCTGGTCGACGACTCAGTCCCAGATGTTGGCGATGGTCACGAGCTGCAGAATGCGCCCAAAGTTACTCTCCAGCCAGCCGAAGCCGCCTCCCCCACCGATCGCGCAGCCGCCGGCGACCTGCACTGCCGACAGCGCTGCACCCGCCGTGAGCACTGCTACCTTGAGCCTGCTCCACTTTGACATCATGAGCCTCCTATAGAAGGAAACAAGTCGGCCTCTCATCAATGGAGGCCACCGAAGCTCCTGGCCCGCGACCTACGTAGTCCGGGCGGTTGCCTCCGGTCAGGAAACACTAAGTAATCTATCAGCCGGTTTTACTACCACCGGTCTGTCAGTCACGGACCTTTTCGCGCCACGTCCGCAACCGACATTTTCTGCCTCGCCAAAGACTGGACGCGCCTCCAATCTTTTGGGCGGGAATCTTACCGTCTTTATTCCGGTTTGCAAGAGCCGCGGTCAAAAAATTTGCGGATCCGCTCACCGTCCACTGGACGGATCACTCCGAACTCGGTGACGATCCCGGCGATGTGATCAGCCGGGGTCACATCAAAGGCCGGGTTGTAGCAGGCCACGCCGTCCGGCACGGTAACCCTGCCAAAACCCTTACTTATCTCCTGCTCCGACCGTTCTTCGATCGGGATCTGCCCTCCATCCCGGAGGGTCAGATCGAAGGTGGACCGCGGAGCGGCCACATAGAACGGCACCTGATGGGCCCTGGCGAGCACCGCCAGACCGTATGTACCGATCTTGTTGGCCGTATCGCCGTTGGAGGCAATCCGGTCTGCACCGGTCACCACCATATCCACCCGGCGCTCCCGCATCAAGAGCGCCGCCATACTGTCGCAGATCACCGTCACATCGATTCCCGAGCGGCTCAGCTCCCAGGCGGTCAGCCGGGCTCCCTGAAGCAGCGGGCGGGTCTCGTCGGCGTAGACCCGAAATCGGGTGCCGCGGGACCTGGCCGTGTACATCAGAGCAAGTGCTGTGCCGTACTCCGCGGTGGCCAGCCCGCCGGCGTTGCAGTGGGTGAGCACGCCCATACCATCGCGGATCAGGTCCGCCCCGGCGGCACCGATCGCCCGGCAGGTGGCCGCGTCCTGGCGGCGGATCTCACGGGCTTCGGCCAGGAGGCCGGTCTGAATCTCGCCCACAGGCAGGTCGCCCAGCTCCCGGGCGTGTGCCTTCATCCGCTCCAGGGCCCAGAACAGGTTCACGGCCGTGGGGCGACTGCCGGCGAGATAATCGCAGACGGTGTCCAGATTCTCAAAGAGCGTTTCGCGGGAGGTCGCGTTCCTGATCCCCAGGATCACGCCCATGGCCGCCGCCACCCCGATCGCCGGGGCGCCGCGGACCCGCAGGTTCTTGATCGCCTCCCAGAGCGTCTCCACGTCCTGGATGCGGATCACTTTCAGCTCTTCGGGGAGCAGGGTCTGATCGATCATCTCGATCGCCCCATCCAACCCGCCCGACCAGTCAACGGTGGGCGGGATGCCGGTCATTTCCACGACCGGGGCGGCTTCCGGAAAGCTTGGCATATCCTATCGACCAGCGACCGCGCGATTCTTTCACAATTCTGAATCGGCCCGCCGCGCGGGGTCGCGGCCGATTCTCACCGTTGCCCGCCGGTACGGCAGGCAGGGCACTGCCGGAAGCCCGGTTTTCGGGCAGCGGAATATGCTACCCGATCACCGCCGCCACGGGAAGGAGGGAGCTGGGGGAAGCTTATGGCCAGGCCGGAAGGTGACCGGCAGGGCCTGGGCACAGAAAAGAAAGGTCCGATAACCCGTCACCGTTTGAAATTCGGGCCTTCGCCCGGCGGGGGCCAACCCGGCAGGATGATTCCTACGCGAAACGGCCGGCGGGGGCAGGCCGCCACCGGCGGCGGTCGCGGTTTGCGTCACCGCTCCTCCATGGGCACGCTCCAATGAGGGGACATTGTCCCGACCCGGCCGGGCGGGTATCATCCCGCGACTGCCCGGGGGATGGGCGAAACCATCCTTCGCGTCCTGCAGCGAGTACCCCCGCAAGGCCCCAAGAGCCCATGCCGATCCGTTTCGCATGCCCCGCCTGCCGGCAGCCGCTGGAAGTCGAAGACGCCTGGGGGGGGGATTCCGTCGCCTGCCCCTACTGCAAGCGGGTCATCACCGCCCCGCAATCGAGCACCTGGCCGGCCCAGCAGGTTTTGCAGGCTTCGCCGGCCGCATCCTCCCCCCCGCAGCCCAGCCAGGCAGGCCCGCACCTGGGGCCGGGACCGGCATTCGGCAGCCAGCCACCGCCCCCGCCGTTGGGCTATCACGGGTATTCCGGTGTGGCCGCCCCTTCGCCAAAGGCCGTCCGGGGGCTGACCTTCGCCCTGGTCGGGCTGGCGCTGGTGGCCTTCGCCTGGCTCGGCTGGTTCGCGGTTT
>CAYVVX010000395.1:0-5610 GCA_964455315.1 uncultured Planctomycetales bacterium
GTCGTCGCAGATGATCAAGACGCTGGTGTACGAACTCGAAGCCCCCTCCGACGCCAGGGATGGGGGACAGCGGCGCTACGTGATCGCCTGCGTGCGCGGCGATCACGAGGTCAACGAGAACAAGCTCCGCCGTGTGTGCACGGCCGGCAAGCCGGTCATGGCCGAGATCGCGGCCGCCGAATCCGCGGGGTTCGCCATCGGCTACGTCGGCCCGCACATCGTGAATGGCAAGGAATGCGTGCTGATCATCGACCCGGACGCGCGGGCGGTGGTGGACGGCGTCACCGGTGCGAACCAGCGCGATCACCACGTCAAAGGATTCAACTGGAGCCGTGAAGTGGACGCGGCGAAGCTTGCCGGCGCGACCGTGGCCGACATCCGCAACGTGGTCGAGGGCGACGCCGCGCCCACGCCGGGCGGCTCGCCGCTGTCCTTCCGCAAGGCCATCGAGATCGGCCACGTGTTCAAGCTCGGCGACAAGTACTCGTCGTCGATGGACGCGACCTTCCTGAACCGCGATGGCAAGCCGCAGCGGTTCATCATGGGCTGCTACGGTATCGGCGTGAACCGCATCCTCGCCGCGGCCATCGAGGCTCACCACGACGCCGACGGCATCCGCTGGCCGATCAACATCGCCCCGTTCCAGGTGCAGGTGGTGGCGCTGGACGTGCGCGAGGAGCAGGTCATGCAGACCGCCCGCCGCATCCACGACGACCTCACCGCCCGCGGCGTGGACGTGCTGCTCGATGACCGCGACGAGCGCCCCGGCTTCAAGTTCAAGGACGCCGACCTGATCGGCATGCCCATCCGCATCGCCGTGGGCAAGAAGACCCTGGCCGAGGGCAAGGTCGAATACAAGCTCCGCGCCGGCGGCGAAGTGGAAAAACTCTCGCCGGAAGAGGCGGTGACCAAAGCGATGCAGGCCGCGGGCGCGTAGTCATTCTCGATGCACGTGGGCATGGACCTCTATTGCTCCATTTTCGTGCAGTATCCTGGAACCCATGAAGGGCTTGAGGGACTCGTGCGTGCATTGCCGGTTTGGCAAGAACCGGATCTGCGTGCCATACTGGCTGTGGACTCCAACGATTACAAGAAGGGGCCTGTAAGTAAGGCATCCCAAACGGCGAACTGGCTCCATTACGAATGGGTTCTCGAACTCAGATTCGATGAGATTCCACCGAATCTGGAGCGGGCTATTCGTGCAGTCACAGCAGCAGTGCGGGGCCTCAAATCCGCGGGTTTCGATGCCGTCCCTTCCTGCGATTATGAGGATCAACTTCCGGAGGACGTGCGGTGGGTGGCGCGAGCGGAGGATCAAGCCCCGATTAAATCTGTGAATCGGCCCCGGGTGACCGCATATTCGCCAGATTCCAAGAACCAGGAATCCCCTCAATTCGACCCCTTTTGCCTCAAATGCGGCTACTGCCTCCACGGCGTGACAGAGCGCTGCCCGGAGTGCGGGACGCCGTTCGATCTACATGATCCTCGCTCGTTCCATGACCCCGATAGCGATGAGCGTGGCCCGCTGGAACGTCTGGCGGTGGCGGGTGCGCTGGCGATCCTCGGGAGTCTCGCGACCGTCATGTGTTTAGGACAGGCGATACCGGGCCTCCCCTTGATCGGTGTTTCCATCGTGGTGGTTGCGGTGGTGCTCGAACTGGTGGTCTGCGCGATCGCCGCTGTCAGAATGCTCGATCTCCGCCGGCGCAGGCTCGCCGCCTCGCGGTCGATCCGGCGGGCCTGGCTCGTCAGTCTGGTCATGACCCTGTTGTTTGGCCTGTTCTTCCTGGTCGCGGCGCTTGTGGGGCTTCCGACAGCGTAAACGACCTCATCCCCAATGCAGGGCGAATTCGATATCTACCCCACCTCGAAAAACTCCACCTCGTCCGTGCCCAGGTCCAGCACCGCCACCGTGTACCGACTCGCCCGCTGCAGCGCGCCGGGATTGATCACCCGCATCGACCCCTCCCGGTAGTCGGCCCGCTGGTGGGTGTGCCCGTGGAGGAGCAGGTCGTACCGGCCCTCGCGCAGGGCGACCCGAAACCCCGGCTCGTGGCCGTGGAACACGGCGATCGACTTGCCGGCCGCGGTGAAGGTCGCCGGCACCTCGGGCCAGGGCAGGCCGAGTTCCTCGACGTAGGCTTGCCAGTGGGACTCGGGGTAGTCGCAGTTGCCCCAGACGAAGCGGCAGGGACGCCCGGCCAGTTCCTCGAGCACATCGAGCCCGCCCAGGTCGCCGCAGTGGACGAACAACTCGGCCCCGGCCTCGTCGAGCAGGACCAGCGCCCTCCGCACCCGCATGACCCGCCCGTGGCTGTCGGACATGATGCCCAGCTTCATGACGCCGAATCCTCCCGAAGTCCGGCTATGGTAGCAGGTTAGCGGCTCCGGGCCAGCGGTCGCCGCCCGGTTTGCGTCGCGGCGTCACCGGCTTTAACATACCCGGGCTACGGCGAGAGAGCCGCCGTCGGGCCCCGGATTCGCCCCGGGGACGGCTTCTAAGGACGTGGGCGAGCCGGGTAATCAAGGCCGATGTTTGCCATTATCAGCGATATTCACGGGAACCTGGAGGCCCTCACGGCTGTACTTCAGGATATCGACGCCCGCGGCATCGAGCGGATCGTCTGCCTGGGGGACGTGATCGGCTACGGGGCCAGCCCGCGGGAGTGCGTGGACCTGGTCATGGAGCGGGTCGAGTTCTGCCTGTGCGGCAACCACGACCACGCGGTGTTCTACGAGCCGTTCAACTTCAACGTGGGCGCCGAGCGGGCCTGCTACTGGACGCGCCAGGTGCTCGAGGATGAGCCGAAGAAGGCGTTGCGGGACAAGCGCTGGGACTTCCTGGGCAACCTGCCGGTGCGCGTGGTCTACGAGGACATGCTCTTCGTGCACGGTTCGCCGCGCCGCCCGGTCAACGAGTACCTGTTCGCCGATGACGTCTACTCGAACATCAACAAGATCCTGGCCAACTTCGACCGCTTCACCGAGGTGGCCTGCTTCGTCGGGCACACCCACGTGCCGGGCGTGTTTCTCGACGATCCGTTCTTCGAATCGCCCGACGAGCTGGCCGAGCCGGGCGTCTACGAGGTGGCCGACGACGACAAGGTCATCATCAACGTCGGCAGCGTCGGCCAGCCCCGCGATCGCGATCCGCGGGCGGCGTACGGAATCGTGGAGGACGGCCGGGTGGAGTTCGTCCGGCTGGAGTACGACATCGAGAAGGCGGTCAGCAAGATTCTCAACGTGCCGGAGCTGGACGACTTCCTGGGGCACCGCCTGCTGGAGGGGCGGTGACTTTTCGTCCCGCCGTGGAAGGTCATCGGGAAGGCGCGTCCCGAGGATGCCCGCGGGTCTTTCCATCCGTGTCCATCGTGACTGTCACGAGGGGAAGCCCCCCTCGATTTCGTTTTGAGAGCCGCACCTGATGCAAGCCCGCCGTACGATTGCCGCCGTGTTCGCCGCGATGAGCGTGTTCTTCCTGTGGACGCTGATCATTCAGCCGCGGTTCTTCCCGCAGCTCAACGCCCCACCCCCGCGCCGTGACGGCGGGGAGGACCAGCGCTTCGCAGAAGACCCGCTGGGCGGTTCGCCGGCCACCACCACCGCGACGGCCGAGGGGAGCCCCACGGGCCCGCCGGCGTCCACGCGGGCGGCTCAGGCGACCATCGAGGCCGGCGACAGCGCCGCCCCGGTCCGGCTGGGCTCGACCGACGAGGACGGCGCCTACCCGATGATGCTCGAACTGGTGCCCGAGGGTGCCGGCGTGGCCACCGTCGAGCTGCGCGGCCATTACGCCGAGGTACGCGAGCAGCAGCACTATCCGCTGTTCACACCGGTGGCGACGCGGGCGGGCGACCCGATCTACTCATTCGTGACGCCGCGACTGGTGATTCCGGGTGTGGCCGAGGTGAACCTCGAGCACGTGCTCTGGAAGGTCGTGGAGCGACCGGCCGGCGTGGCGGATGCCCAGGCGTTCGAGGCCACGGTCAAGTCCGTTGACGGCCAGCCGCTGGCGAGAGTCATCAAGACCTACACCCTGCCCGTGCAATCGCCCGAGAAGCAGACCTTCGACCTGAAGCTGACCCTGCGTGTGGAGAACCTCAGCGACAAGCCGTTCCGGGCGGTCCTGGTCCAGCGCGGCCCGATCGGATTCCGCAAGGAGGATGCCCGCTCGGAGGATCGCCAGGTGCTCGGCGCCCGCTGGCAGGACGGGGCGGTGACGGTCAAGGCCCATGCCCGCAAGGAGATCGCGGAGAAGAAGATCCGCCTTGGCGAGGACAAGGACGACCAGCGGATTGCCTGGGCGGCGGAGGCGAACAAGTACTTTACCGCGATCATGGCCCCGGCCGGTCGGGACGGAGCGGACGCACCGGTGCAGTTCTCCAGCGTCGATACCATGCACCTCACTGACTTCACGGATGAGGAGGGCAGCGGGGATCTGACTTTCGAGTTCGTGACCCAGCCGATGGATGTTCAGCCGGCGGGGGGCGCGGAGGTGGCCTTCGACGTGTACCTGGGCCCGAAGTCCAAGACCGCGTTCCAGAGCGTGGAGACCTACGAGAAGCGCGACTACTATGCGGTAATCCGGTGGAACTTCTACTTCTGCGCGCCCGCGTGGCTGGTGGCGGTGATGATGGGGCTGCTCAACCTGTTCCACAAGATCCCGCCCCACAATTACGGGCTGGCGATCATCATGCTGGTGCTGGTGGTCAAGGGATTGCTCCACCCGATCACCAAGAAGAGCCAGGTCAACATGATGAAGATGCAGAAGGACATGGCCCGGCTGCAGCCCAAGATCCAGGCCGTGAAGGAGAAGTACGCCAACGACCGCACAGCGCTGAACACCGCCATGATGGCGGTCTACAAGGAGGAAGGGGTCAACCCGGCCGGGAGCAGCGCGACCTGCCTGCCGATGATGCTGCAGATTCCGATCTGGGGCGCGTTGTGGCAGGCGCTGGCCTCGACCATCGAGATGCGCCACGCGGGCTTCGACGGCTACTGGATCAGGGACCTGGCCGCGCCGGACGCGCTGGTGAAGTTCAAGGACGCCATTACCATCCCGCTGCTGGGCTGGCTGATGGGCGGACCGGTGCATTCGTTCAACCTGCTGCCGGTGCTGCTGGGCATCTCGCAACTGCTCCAGGCCAAGTACATGCCCCGCGGCAACCCGGCCACCTCCACCAGCGCCAACCCCGACCAGCTCGAGCAGCAGCGGCGGATGATGATGTTCATGTCCGTCTTCTTCGTGTTCATGCTCTACAACGCTCCCAGCGGCCTGTGCCTCTACATCATGGCCAGCAACCTGTTCGGCATCGTCGAGCAGCTTCGCATCCGCAAGCATCTCCAGGATCTGGATGCCCGCCGCGCGGCGGAACCGCCGCCCGTAACCAGGAAGGGATCCGATGCGAGCAAGGGCGGCCCGCAAACCCGGCACCGGGGCAAGGGCGATCCGCAGCCGGAGCCTAAGAAAGGGCGGCTTCAGCGCTGGTGGGAGGACATGCAGAAGACCGCGGAGGAAGCCAAGCGGATCCAAAGCCGCAAGCGGCAGTAGCTGCTGGCGGTCAGTTCTTCGCCGGGGAACGCGCGCCGTAACCGGCCAGCCCCATGCGG
>CAYVVX010000396.1:0-4250 GCA_964455315.1 uncultured Planctomycetales bacterium
GGCCGGGCAGCAGTTCACCCAGCGCCGTCACGGCGGAGTCGGTCATCTCACCGCGCGAAAAGCGGTCGCTGACGGGGAGGATGGCGGCACGGATGGGCGGGCCGGCGGACATGGTCTTCCCTCAAGTCCGCTCGGGCCTGCGGCCAGGCACGACGGAGCCGGTGGATGCCGCCGTCGCCTCCACCGCCCGCTTCCAGATGGGCACATCCCGCTTCAAGCGGTCGATGAACTCGTCCATCGCCTTCAGCGCCTCCTTGCGATGGCCGCTGAGAATCTCCAGCCGGAAGGAGACCGCGTCAATGCCCACGCGTCCGCGGCTGTGCAGCACGCGAAGGGCCAGCAGTCCATGACGCCGCAGCAGTTCCTCGCCCAGCCGGCGCAGCTCGCGCACGGCCATGGGTTCATACACCTCGTAGTCGAGCCCGGTGATGGCCCGAGCGTTCTCTTCCCGGCGGACCCGACCTTCGAACACGACGTGGGCACCGGCGACGCCGGAAGACTTCACTTCGTGATCCCACGCCCGGATGTCAACCAGCGGGCCGTCAACGATGGTCACATCGACGCTCATCCGCCGCTCACCAGTCCGATCAGCGCGACGTGATCCGACCCACCGATCATGGCGTCGGCGTCCGCGTACGCATGGTTCACCGCCAGGCGACAGGAGGGCAGCAGCGGCGCCAGCGCGGGCACCTGTTCGACGATGAGTCGCTTGAGCAATATTCCGGCCGTCTGCGGTTCGTCCACCGACAGCTCGAGTTGGCGCTTGCCGGCGGCGTCGGCGATCGGGCCGAACAGGTGGATGGTGATGGTCATGGCAGGACTCCACGCCCGGGCTGAACATCACGGGAGGGCATGGTGATCAGCCTCCAATCTGCGTCATGGTGGCGAAGCCGGTGGCCGGGTGATGGTCCTGCTTGCCGCTGAGCCCTTCGGCCAGCAGCCGGTCAAACAGCTCCGGCTGGAAGGAGGGCACCAGCGCGGGCAGGAGCGACCCGGCGGGATGATCCATCAGGCAGGGATAGAGGTTGCCGTCGGAGCTGATCCGCACGCGCTGGCACGATGCGCAGAAGTTGCAGCTCATCGGGGTGATGAAGCCGACGATCACGCTGCGACCGTCGAGCAGGGTCACGCGATAACGCCGCGCCGACTCGTGCGCGTGCGGCAGCGGCCAGAAAGCCCGGGCATGGGGATGCAGGATCTCGCGCATGTGGTCTTCGGGAACATAGCGCTCGTGCCACAATGGCGCCAACGGGCCCATCGGCATCAGTTCGATGAACCGCATCTCCACCCCGCGGTCGGCGGCAAACGAGACCAGCTCGGGCAGTTCGCGATCGTTTTCCCCGCGGATGACCACGCAGTTGAGCCGGACCGGGGCCAGGCCCGCATCGAGCGCGGCATCGATGCCGTCCAGCACGCGCCGCAATCCCGCAACACCGGTGAGCCGCTCGAACCGGTCGGCGTCGAGCGAATCAAGGCTGATGTTGATCCGCTGGAGGCCCGCGTCGGCCAGGGCGGCCGCGTCCCGGGCCAGGGTCAGCCCGTGCGTGGTCATGACCAGTTCGTCCAGCCCGTCGATGTCGCTGAGGCGGCCGACGATCTCGATCAGATCGGGTCGGCTGCTGGGGTCGCCGCCGGTGAGCCGCACCTTGCGAAGCCCGTGATGATGCACCAGGTGGCGCACCAGGTGCTCGATCTGCCCGGCGTTGAGCCCGTGCTGCGCGTCGGCGGGGTTGAAGGTGGCCGGCCGGCAGTAGATGCAGCGCATCGCACAGGCGCTGGTCAGCGACAATCGCAGGTAGCGGATGGTTCTTCCCTGGCGGTCGACGAAGGCCTCCTGGGGAGCCGCGATGCTCGCTGAGGCGGCAGAATCGGCAGCCTGCGTGAGCCGGGGGTCGAAGACTGGAAGTGCCAGGGCGGTCATGTGTGGTCTGCTACCTGTTCACCCCAGCCGTCAACCGCACGAACAGCGGGATTGGCGGTTTCCGAGGCGCGGGTCCGGCGTCCTGTACGGTAGTGTATCAGATTATCGCCGGCCGGGGCAATTCGACGCCGCAAACCGGGCAGACCGCCCCGCCCGCTCGTCGAGGAGCCCGCCCATCGTGTACGATAGGTGCCGGACTGTCCGCCCCAGGGAGCCGAGATCATGCCGGATCAACTCAGTCATCTTGACCATGCCGGGCACGCCCGCATGGTCAACGTGTCCGCCAAGCCGCCCACCCAGCGGCGGGCGGTCGCCGAGGCCATTCTGTCCCTGCCGCCGGAGGTGTCCCGGGCCTTGCAGGACGGCACCACGCCCAAGGGCAACGTCTACGAGGTCGCCCGGCTGGCCGGGATCATGGCCGCCAAGCGCACCGACGAACTCATCCCCCTCTGCCACACGCTGCCGCTGCAGGGCGTCGCCGTGGAGTTCGAGACCGCCGACGACCGCATCCGCATCGTCACCACCGTTGACACGTTTTCCGCGACCGGCGTGGAGATGGAAGCGCTCGCGGCCGCGTCGGTGGCGGCGCTGACCCTCTACGACATGCTCAAGGCCCTCAGCCATGAACTGGTCATAACCTCTATCCGCCTCCTTGAAAAGAGTGGCGGCCGCTCGGGAACCTACCAGGCGAAAGCTTGAGCGCTTTCCGAGCCGCGACCGTCTCTATGCCACGATCACGCCGTGCGGATCAATGACGTATTTCTTGGCCGCACCCTTGTCGAAATCCATGTAGCCGCTGGGAGCCTCGTCGAGCGAGATCACCGTGGCGTTGACCGCCTTGGCGATCTGGATCTTCTCGTGCAGGATGCACTGCATGAGCTGGCGGTTGTACTTGAGCACCGGGCACTGGCCGGTGCAGAAGGAATGGCTCTTGGCCCAGCCCAGCCCGATGCGGATGCCCAGCATGCCGATCTTCGCGTTGGCGTCGACCGCGCCGGGATCGTCGGTGACGTAGAGCCCGGGAATGCCCAGCGCGCCGCCCGCCCGGGTCACCTCCATGATCGAGTTCAGCACCGTAGCCGGCTTCTCCTTGTCAGCTTCCTTGCCCTGCCCGTGGGCCTCGAAGCCGACACAGTCCACCGCCGAATCAACCTCCGGCACGCCCAGGATCTGCTCGATCTGCTGGGCCAGTGTCGCATCCCTGGTCAGGTCCACCGTCTCGCAGCCGAAGCTCTTCGCGTGCTTCAGGCGCTCCTGGTTCATGTCGCCGACCATGACCACGGCCGCGCCCAGGAGCCGCGCCGAGGCCGCCGCGGCCAGGCCCACGGGCCCGGCGCCCGCCACGTAGACGGTCGAGCCGACGCCCACACCCGCGCACACGGCCCCGTGGAAGCCGGTGGGCAGGATGTCCGAGAGCATGGCCAGGTCGGCCAGCTTCTCCATGGCGCGGGCCTTGTCGGGGAACTTGATCAGGTTGAAGTCGGCGTAGGGGACCATGACGTACTCGGCCTGGCCGCCGACCCAGCCGCCCATGTCCACGTAGCCGTAGGCGGCACCGGGGCGGGATTTGTTGACGTTGAGGCAGACGCCGGTGTGCCGCTCCTTGCAGTTGCGGCAGCGCCCGCAGGCGATGTTGAACGGGACAGAGACCAGGTCGCCCTTCTGGACGAACAGCACGTCGCGCCCGGTCTCGATGACCTCGCCGGTGATCTCATGCCCGAGCACCAGACCGGCCGGGGCGGTGGTCCGGCCGCGGACCATGTGCTGGTCGGAGCCGCAGATGTTGGTGGATACGACCTTGAGGATGACGCCGTGCTCGATCTTGCGCCCGTTGGTGGGATCCTCGAGCTTGGGGTAGTCGATGGACTGGACTTTGACCTCGCCGGGTTTGACGTACGCGACGCCGCGGTTCGATGCCATGATTCGGGTCTCCTGTGATGCTCGCACGCACAACCTTCGCACGCTGCGAAGACGATCCGTAGCCACCGGCCCCCGTGCCGGCCGTTCCGCGTGGGATCATATCCCACCGGCCACGCCGCCCCACCGCCCGACGCACGCCATCATGGGCACTCGCGCAGGCGCGCCCTTTCAGGTCAGGCGGCGTTCGCGAGGCATGATTCGGTTCGGCACAAATCGAAGAGAGCGGCGAGGCCCGTTCCGGTCGCACGGTCACGCCGACGGAAGCTTACCACGAACTGTCGGTAGTTGTACAGGGGCTGTGCGTACCCGAATCAGGGCTCAGGGGCACGCTTGGCGCCCCCGGCCCATTGCACGCCGCCCCTAATGGCCTCCGTTCTCAGCACCATCACCCTCAAATTCCGGTAATTGA
>CAYVVX010000396.1:4260-5057 GCA_964455315.1 uncultured Planctomycetales bacterium
ACTTGAGGTTCTGACTCCATTCCTGCCTCTGGATGTCATACCACTCTCGAGCTTCGTCAGAGCCGCTTACCTCGCTTCGGCCCAGTGCCATAAACAGCAAGTCGACCCCGGTCTTGCCTACCGACGACTGCTCAGACAATCGCTGATAGACGCGCTCATAGAACGGGTGTGCAGTGTTGAGCATCACCACAATGGTGGTCCCAACTACTTTCACCCTGTACATTGGAGCACCAGGCAGTTGCTCGAGTTCTATAATGACTGGGAACTGAGTAAGCCGCTTGTCCAAGTGAGCTGCCGCTTCAGCAGAGGCACCAGAGCCAACGCGGTCCAAAACGAAACTGGCTATTTCTTCCCTAACTTCAGAATCAGGCTTATCAGCTATACCATCCACTGGCTTCAGACGCGGCTCAACCCGCCTTACCAATTCTTCTGCAGGACTGGCTTCTCGACTGGGCTTCCTGGGCTTCCGATGTTCAATTATATCAAGTAAGGTATTCACATTGGCCTTGATCGCAGTTTCCATCTGATTAAAGAGAGCAGAGCCACGTTGAATCCGAGCATGCTGCTTTGTGTGAGTGACTCCGAATACTTCGTCAAGTTCCGGTTCAAATCTGATCTCTACTCGATACCATCTATCCTTCCAGTGCCGCGCATGGTACGGACTATGGATCAAATCGATCTCGCGCCCAGATCGAACAATACTGTATCCTGCTGTAGCTTCGATGTGGCGAATCCGGAGGCCTTCTTTCTGTTCCTTAGTCTTTCCAGGCCCGAATTGCGTTTGCCATTCCCCAGGT
>CAYVVX010000396.1:5067-5607 GCA_964455315.1 uncultured Planctomycetales bacterium
GTGAGATGGTGACTTCAACAAGTGACGATTGACCAAGCTTATCCGGAATAGGGACGTCAAACCGGAGAGTATCTCCATGCCTCGTTGCGAGTGGATCATCGTCTAATCTTGCCTGTGGCATTAGGTATAATGGATCCATCGGCCCAATGGACTTACCATTGATTGTAATTTGGAAGTCACGGATCAAGAAATACCTGAAGATTCTTCCTAGGCTTGGTCTCAATGATCGCTCAAGCGTATCAAGCTTTCCATCATGGTCGAGCCTATCTACCTTCTTCCAAACAACAATAGTACCAGAGGCTGATCGCGCTAATTCAGCGAGGGGGGCAGGAATGGTAGTCTCAATGGGTTCCGGGACTTCCGACAGATCACCTTCGGCGATCTCATCTACATCAATGTATGTCCAAAGCGCTTTGCTGCCGCGACGCCATGAATACACCTCTACACGCTTACATTGACTAATACTGGCATTCGGCAACCCCATCCCGAACCTTCCAAGCCCCGTCCGGTCGTTGAATCTCGAACTGTCCCCAAACCGCA
>CAYVVX010000397.1:0-5606 GCA_964455315.1 uncultured Planctomycetales bacterium
CGCTGCGTTGACCATTGTCCGTGCTGGCATAGGACGAAATGTTGTTGTCGACGATGGAGCCGCTGGAGGTGCCTTTCCGCGAAGCGGCCTGATACACGTCGGTAAAGAGCGAGACGGGAAGCGACCATGGGCGATCGGCAGCGCCGTCGCGCTCGCGCAGCCAGACGCTGAAGTAGTCGGTCTGCCCGGCGTCCAGGTAGGGCAGCAGCGTGAGTCGCTTTTTGATGGGTTTTCCGTCTTCGTCAGGAACCCATCCGTTCACCTCGACACGGCCGTTCACTCCGCTGGTGATGAGCATGGGATCGAGCGCCTTCGGATCGGCGTCGAAGACGGCGTCCATGACCCGCGGGATGTGGGCGTTGGCGGCGAGGTCGAAGCAATAGGTCAGTGGGCCGTGCAGCAGCGTGAAGAATCCTTCCCGCTTCGATTTGCTTACGCTCCACCAGTTCAGATCGAAGTGAGCAAGGATCTCACCGGCTGCCGGCTTCGATGCCGCGCCGCCGGGCGGAATGACATACCACTTGTAGTCTCCCGGAACCGGCCCGGTGAGTTTCTCCTCTAGCCGGGTCTCGGCTCCCATCCAGCCAACCCAGGACGTGCTTCGCAGGCCGACCATGATGGGCCTGTTCCCGGCATGAGTCATGTTCAGATGCATCTCGGCGGAATACGGCCCGCCGCCGCGCTGGACGATCTTCACTTGTGAACCGCTGGCCAGCGTGGTGTCGAGCTCCGAGTCGCCCAGCAGATTGACGACCACGTAGTCGTCACCGCACAGGTACGCCATCGAAGGGATCATGGCGATGGCCCGCGGCAGGCTGGATATGCAGCAGCCCAGGAAGTCGAAGAAGATCTTGTGGCCCCACAGCGGCGTGTAGTAGCAGACCTTTTCACCATCAAGCTGCTGGCCGGCCAGCAGGTGGTTGTAGATCAGACTCTCCGCCTGCAGCGCGTACTCTGGATCGCCGGTGGTTTCCTGCAGCGCACCGTACAGCTGCAGCAAACTCATGGTGACGCAGGCCTCGGCGACGCAGCCGGCGTTGGGGCGCATGTCGGGGCCGACGAAATGCTCCTCGAAGGTCGAGCCGCCGGTGATGTAGAGCTGTCGCTTCATGATGTCGTCGCAGGCGATGACGCAGGCGTCAAGAAGCCGCTTGTCGCCGTTGACGCGGTAGAGTTCGAGCATGCCGATGAGGTTGCTGACCATCTCGTAGGCCTTGCCGTTGGCGGTCTTGTCGACCTGCTTTTCGCGGAGAAGGTCGGAGATGATGTGGGGGCCGTGGGGCTGCTCGATGGCGTCGATGATGTACTCGGCGAAGGCGAGATCCTGCGGGCGGGCGGTGTGGCGGTAGAGGCGGACGATGGGTTCGAGGACGCTGGTGGCGGCCATGCCCAGGTGCTCGCCGGCCTTGAGGATGTCGCGCTTGCCGGGCCCGAAGGTGTTCTGGAGCAGGTCGGCCATGCGGCGGCAGGCGTCGAGGGCCTGCTCGTCGCCGGTGGCTTCGTAGTAGTCGATGAGCCCGAGCAGGTTGTACTTGTGAATCCAGACGTCCCAGCTCGTCCAGCGGTCGGCGTCGACGTAGGTGCCCAGGTAGCCGTCGGGAAGCTGGGTGGCGATGAGGCCTTTGGCGACCCGCTGAATCTTGGCCAGCAATTCCTGGTCGCCGGAGTAGCCGCAGGTCAGCGAGGCGGCAGAGATCCACTTGCCGACGTGCTCGCCGTTCCAGGCGCCCTGGCGCGAGCCGCGCTGGCGGAAGGGCAGCAGCAGGGCGTCCTCGTCCTTGTGCATGAGGATGCCGCGGCGGTTGGCGTCGAGCCGGGCGCCGATGAGCCCGGTGATGCGGACGTCGCCGGGCGGCGGCGGTCGGAGCTTGTCGGGAACCCTGGCCGCGACCCGCGGGCCGGGGCGAATCATGGGCACATCGGTGCGCAACGCGAGGTCGGCGCCGGCCGCGGTGCTCGCGAGCGGAAGGACCACCGCGAGCAGGCGGGAGAGCCATGCGATGGGGTGTGGGTTGAGGTTCATGGGCATGAGATTACGGCATCAGGATGCGGGTGAAAAGTTGATTGAACCACGGAGACACCGAGGGCACAGAGAAGCATGGAACCGCAGAGACGCCGAGAACGCAAAGAAGAGGGGATCATCAGGCAAAAAGGAACCTCCGAAATGGGAATGTGCGGGTGCTCAGATTCGAATGTGACCTGAGACTCGGTGTTCGTCCTGGCCTCCTGATTCAATCCATTTCTTCTCTGCGAGCTCCGCGTCTTTGGGGCGTCTTCTCTGTGACCTTGGTGTCTCCGTGGTTCCCTCCCCGACGCCCCGCAGGCGGTTGATCGATCAGCCGTTCCAGCGGCCGACGAGCCAGACGGCGGCCAGGGCGCCGGCGACGAGGAGGGTCAGGCTGATGGCGACGATGGTGAGCACGGTGCCGAAAACGGCGAAGGCGGCGATGATCCCCGCGGCCAGGACGACGGCCACGCAGACCGTGGCGATCAGCCAGGTGGAGGCCTCGCCGAGGGTGGCCGCGGCGCCGAGCTGCCGGCCGAGCCAGGCGCCGTAGAGGAGGCCGAGCAGGCCCAGTCCGATGCCGGGCATGAAGGATGAGGCGAAGTAGTCGCCGCGCTCGGCGAAGATCTTCTGGGCGGCGATCAGCGCGGACTTGAGCAGGGTGAGGGTGATGGGGACGACCGCCAGGGCGACGAGTGTCGGGAGGATGGCCGCTTTGACGGCGGCGAGGAAGCCTTCGCGCAGGTCGGCCTGTTCGCGGGTGTGATCGACGACGCGCTGGGGCTGGGGGAGTTCATCGTTGGGAGTCAGGTGGACGGGCATGCGAAGCGCTTCCTGATGGCCGGCTCGGGTCGAAGCGAGGCGGTGGACGGCCCGGCGCTGCCTGAGGCAACGGGCCGGGTGACAGCATGTTCGGATCGCACGACGGGCGGGCGATCAATGCGACTGATACAGGTCGGCCTCGGTGAAGGCGTCCTCGATGCTGTCGACCTTGCCGGTGCTGTCAAAGTGAACGTTGAAGGCCTGCTGGGCCGAAAAAGTGTAGTTGAGAACGAAGCCGTTGGGCACACCGCCGGCAGCCACTTTCTTCTCCAGTGCGTCCCGCTCGAGCGATACCGCGGTGCCGGTGCTGGGCATTTCGATCTTCTTGCCGCCGATCATCTGCGGCATCATGTTGATCTGCTGATACTTGTAGTTCTCACCGGCGACATCGAGCACCTGCTTGAGGGTCATGCCGGGGGCGAGCTTGGCCCGGGCGTCCTTGCCCTGCTGGGTGGGGTCGAAATTGCCGAGTCCGCCGAAGTAATAGGCGGCGCCGATGCCCGCACCAGCCAGAACGAGGATCCAGATCATCGCTTTCATGATGTGCCGCCCCTGTGAGAGAACCGTGTTTTGTCCCCCGCCGCCGTTGGAGGGGGCTTTCGGGTGTCAGTCTATCCCCGATTGAATGAAGGTCAACAGAAAAGTATCCGCCGCCGCGTGAGTTCGGCGGAAGGAGGCCCGGCCGATTGCCGACGAGCCGGGGTCTGGGGTACAAGGGCATTTTGCCGTTCCCGCAGGACTCCCGGATCGCTTGAAAGCAGAGGATGGCCCATGATGGGGATGTACCGTTGTTGCAGAGGTCGGTCGGCTACGCAGCAGGATGGCCGGAAGGGCCGTCGATCGGTCGGCTTGCTTGCGGCCGCGATCGCGGTGGCCGGCGGAACGTGGCGGCCGGCCGCCGTCGCTTCCGAGGAGTTCTGCTCACTGGCTCCGTACCTGGACGATGAGGCGGCGGTCGCGGCGGGGGAGAAGATCGGCATCGGCTCGGCGAGCCTGGAAGGGCCCGCCGAGGCGGAGGTGCTGAGTCACCAGACCTGGACGCTGGTATACACCGCGGGTCCGCACGGGGTGAAGCCGGGCGGGGGAATCCGCATCGGGATGCGGCACCTGATCCAGTGGCTGCCGCCGCAGACGAAAGATCCCGGGGCCGATGCCTACCTGACCGTGCGGGCGGAGAACGGGGCGAAGGCGAACGTCTACATCGAGTTCAACAGCATGGCCAGGCGGTTCTTCAACCAGTATCACCCCTGGCAGAACATCGTGGAGGTGACGCTGCCGGAGCAGGGACTGGCGGCGGGGGAGACGCTGCGGGTGACCTTCGGCGACCGGTCCGGCGGGTCGCGGGGCATTCGGATCCAGCCGTTCGACGAATCGCCGTTCGTGTTCAAGATGTATGTCGACATCGCCGGGGACGGCACGTATCTGCCGCTGGCGAAGAACCCCTCGGTGGAGATCGTCGCGGCCGATCCGTGCCGGCTGGGGGTGGTGATGCCGACCAACGCGACCGTGGGGGAGCCGATGTGGTGCATCGTGCGGGCGGAGGATCGCTACGGCAACCCGGCGACGCGGTATCGCGGGACGGTGAAGCTGTCGACGCGGGATGCCGGGGCGTCGTTGCCGGAGGCGCATACGTTCACGGCGGCGGACGGCGGCGTGCGGCGGTTCGAGAACGTGCGGTTCGGGACGGCGGGATCGTTTGTGCTGACGGCGGACGACGGCGAGTTCAAGCGCGAGGGCAACCCGGTGCTGGTGGCCGCGAAGCCCGCGTCGCCGCTGCTGCTGTGGGGGGATCTGCACGGGCACACGCTGTTTTCCGACGGGCGGGGGACGGTGGAGCAGTTCTATGACTTCGCGGAGCGGGTGGCGGGGCTGGATTTCTGCGCGGTGACCGATCACGACTTCGAGATCACCGACGCGATGTGGGCCCATTCCAAGAAGGTGACCAACGCGGTGTACAAGCCGGGGCGGTTCGTGACCTTTCCGGCGTACGAGTGGAGCGGGATGACCGACGTGGGCGGGGATCATAACGTGTTCTTCCTCCAGGATGATCCACCGCTGTACCGCTGCCGGTCGTACTACAATTACCTGAACCTGCAGATGTACCACGGGCCGGAGGCGCAGGTGAACCATGTCGAGGATCTGCTGGCGACGCTGGCCAACGAATTCAAGGAGCGGACGGTGTTCTGCATCCCGCATTACGGCGGGCGCAAGGGCAATCCCGAGTGGCACAACCCGCGAGTGCAGCGGATGATCGAGGTGTTCAGCGAGCACCGCCGCAGCGAGGACTGGATGACGCCGTTCCTGACCAACCGCTACCGGCTGGGCATCATCGCCAGCGCTGACGGGCACTTCGGCAACCCGGGCTACGGCTACCTGAAGCCGAGCTACGATTGGGACAAGCAGGAGATCGGGATGGCGTCGGTGGCGGTGTACGCGGGTGAGCGGACGCGGGAAAGCATCTTCGAGGCGCTGTACGACCGGCACGTCTACGCGACCAGCGGGGACAGGATCGTGCTGGAGGTGCGGTCGGGCGAGCACATGATGGGCGATGAGTTCCGCTCGGACACGCCGCCGTCGTTTGATGTTCGCGTGGTGGGCACGGCGGAGATCGTGAAGATCGAGGTGAAGAAGAACAGCGAGGTGGTGCACACGTTTGAGCCGAAGAGCGGGACCGCGGAGGTGAACTGGACGGATGATGGCTTCAAGGCCGGCGACAGCGCGTATTACTACTTCCGTGTGGTGCAGAGCAACAACGAGGAGGCGATTTCGAGTCCGTTGT
>CAYVVX010000398.1:0-3674 GCA_964455315.1 uncultured Planctomycetales bacterium
GTCCAGGTGCCGTTCAACCAGTTTCCGCTGGTGGCCACCGAAGACTTCGAGAGAGGCGACACGGTGATCTTCCGAATCACGCAGGACAGCCGTTCGCCGACGTTTATCACCATCTCCCCCGGGCGGATCAACGGGGCGACCCAGCAGGGCCCCTTCACCCGGTCGGATACGTTTGAGGTGGTGCAACTGCTGCTGCTGCAGGCGGCGCTGGCCAACGCACCGTGAACGGTGTGAATCTGATACTGATCTCATGAGAGTGATGAACATGTATTCCAAACGTATCCTGCTGGCGGGACTGGTCGCCGCCGCGGTCGGGCTGCCCATGCTGTTCAGCGGGGCGAGCTGCCCTCCGCCGCGGAGTCCGGCCTTCTACTACGTCGTCCCGGACAACAACCAGGACGGTTCGGCGCCGGTCAGCAGTTGCATCGACGGCTTCGTCTGCATCAACTTCGTCAACGACTCCACCGTGTCGGTGGATATGGCCTTGTACCTGAACAGCGGGTATGACCCCGACAACGAGTATGCCGACCCGCCCGATTTCTCCTGCTGCACCAATCCCAACTCGCCCGTCGCCTGCGTCTGCCCCTGCGACGGCGCACAGGATGGCGAGTGTAAGCTTACCCGCGACGAGATCTTCGAGCCCCAGAACCTCCAGACCATCAACGGTTCGCAGACCGTGACGCTGGTACCGAACCAGTCGTTGCTTGCCGACCGCGTCCGCTGTGAGGACGTCAAGACCATCGGCGCCGCCGTGGCCGAGACCGGCATGGACGTGCTGACCAACCCGGCCGACGAGAACGGGCCCATCTATCGCGACGAGCCGGGCGGCGTGGCCTGCGGCCAGACGGTTCAGTTCACCGCGGTGGATCTGAACGATGCCGGGTCCGGCACCGGCGGTGATGATCTGGTGACGCTGATCCTGCGCAGCGACTTCTCGCAGTAGTCCGCTGGCACCGCCTGGATGCCGGCGACCCTGATCGCCTGCCGCCGTGACACGGGAGATTCCGTGGCCCGGCGCTACTTTCCCTTGCGCCCCATCAGCACTTTGACGGTGAACCCCCCGACCATGTCGCCATTCTTCATGTAGATCCAGTCGTTGAGGTCTTCCACCCGGGCGGTGACCTTGTCCCCGCAGCGCAGCCCGGGCAGATTCACCGGGTCGTTGGCCAGTTCGCCGATGATGCGGTCGCCTTCCAGCGCCGTCACCTCCACCCAGATGAACTCCTTCCGCGCGCCGTCGCCCATCGGGGCCTTCACGGTGAAGTGCTGGTCGGGCGTCCGCCGCTCGAAGGCGGCGACGAACTCCGGCCAGCGCCGCCTGGCCTCGGCCACGGCGGCGGTCATGCGCGGATCGTCCGCGGTCACCTCCACCACCGGCGGCGGCCCGAGCCCGAAGACCTTGAGCGGCTCCTTGCCGCGGAGCAGATCCTCGAAATCCGAATCCCAGGCGACCATCCGGTCGGTTTCCGGGGCGTACACGGCCAGGGTCGCGTCGTCGCTGAGCTCGGCCACCAGCTTGCCGATCAGTTCGTAGGCCCGTCCCTGGCTGCCGGCCCCCGCGCCGGGATGGAGCAGATCCACCGCCCGCCAGGCCTGGTGTTCCGTGATGACCCGGCGCAGGCGCAGTTCGCTCATCTGCGCCGCCGCCGCTTCGGGATTATCCATGTAGGGACGCTGATGATTATGCACCAGGAAGGCCCCCTCGGGCACCTGGATCACGTAGACCGGCGGCCGGCCGATGATGTAGGCCTCGTCGTCCTCGTCGGGGATGTCGATGCCCCAGGCCTTGCGCACCAGTCGCTTCAGCATGGCTTCGTCGAGATAGCGATGCTCGCGCATGAGCAGGACGATGGAGACCAGCGGCTTGTCTTCACCGACGGGTCCGCCGTCCGCCCGCCTCCCTCCCGCCCTGCGGCGGCCCCAGAAGAACGCCGCCAGCAGCAGGGGGATGATGATGATCCGCAGAAACGTGCCGGTGCTGTAGCCGGACATGGCCAGCCTGGCGACCCCCTGTCCGAACAGGCCGATCATGACCAGCACGCCGAGCCAGTCGTACCAGGGCATCTTGCGGAACATGGGAGCACCTCCTCGGCTCAATCACCAGTGATCGCTCGCTTGATCGCCGCGATGGCCCGTCTCAGGCTGTCGCTGTGTCGCTGGGCCTGAAGCGGCCTCCAATGATGGCTCAGAAAGTCGGCTAATTCCAGGGAATAGCCCGGGCCAACAACTCCGCGACTGCCGCGTTCGGGCACCATATTGGAGCGAATGGCTGCTCTGGTCGATTTCCTGGCGATGTCGACCAATTCCCGCTTGGGGTGGTCGAGCCGATCTGGATGGGGTGGTATCAAACCCCGGCGGACGTGAAGGAAACGCGCCAGGTTCTCCGCATCGGCGAGCATCCAGCTCTCCGTCATCCGCACCGAAATGCGAAGAACGAATCTCTTGTGACGATCCGGCAGTGCTGACGCAATGAGCCCCGCGGCACACGGTTCACTTTCGAGATCCGCGATCCCAAGAATGAGGCGGGCCGCCTTCTCAGCGGCCTGATTGTAGGCTGCCGCCCGGGTCCAGAATCGCTCGCTGCCTCCGAGATCCAGGAATGATGTCGAGCTGACATCGGCTCTCAAGGCCGACAAGAGGGCGTGGGCGGCACGCAGTTCGGTGGCTCCCTCGCCCACCACAAGAGCAAAGCTGTTCATGCCGGTCCGGCCCAGGTGAATTGCAGTTGGACATCCGGAGTAGTTGTCCTCGGGTAGGCCGCCTCACTTGCGGGTAGTCCCGACTGCATGAGTTCCTCGATGACGCCTACCTCGGCACCCAGCACCACATCACTTCCCTCCTTCGCCTGTTGCACCAGAATCACTTCTTCGGGTGCGATGCCCGGGTCGCGCAGAAGAACCTCGCTGTGCGTGCTGAGCAGGACTTGTCGACCGCCTCCCGCCTTCTGAGCCGAGTGAATGAAAGGTGCCAGTTGGCCCACGATGGCGCCATGCAGGGAGAGTTCCGGCTCCTCCAGCAGGAGCGGTCCCGACTTTTCCTGAAGCGACCAGAGCAGTCCGATCAGCCGCAAGGTTCCATCGGAGAACTGCGATTCGTTCTGAACGGCTCCCTGCGGCCGCCAATGCTGGAACTTGGCTTCCAGATGAGGTCGTCCATGTACATCGGTGGTCAGGTCCAACTGTTCGAGCTGCGGGGTGACCCGCTGCAGAATTCTCTCGATCCGCCTCAGGCGGGCCGTGCGATTCTTTGGCGTGGTGTTCCGCATGCGATCCAGCAAGTCTCGCCCATAAGGATCAGGGCCGAGTCCTGTCGAGCTGGGTGCCTGCTCCTCGCGGACCAATTGCGGCACGAGATGAAGATAGGACACCCCACGGAAGAACTCGGCCAGTTCTCGAAACTTCTGATTCGCCGTGACTTGCTGGATGGCGGTCTGAGTAAGCCGAGCGGGATCCTCACGGTCCTTTTCATCCGGACGCTTCAGCACCACCTCTTCCCGGCCGCCGGCGAGGACCCGATATACTTCTTCCCGAGACACGAAAGGCTGCTTCTTCTGCTTCGTGTCCGCCGTAAAGGCGAGCTCGTACCTCCAGCCGGTGTCGTCCTGATCGGTTACCGTCGCGGTGAGTGAAACGTCGGGATATTGGCGCGCGAACAGCGATCTTACCTTGGACACG
>CAYVVX010000398.1:3684-5595 GCA_964455315.1 uncultured Planctomycetales bacterium
GACACGCCCCCGCGCAGCTCGATCGCCTTGGCCAGTCCGCCTCCCTCCAGCACCAGGTCGCGAAAGAATCGAAACGCGTCCAGGAAGTTGGATTTGCCGATCGCATTGGGACCGATGATGAAGGCTCGCTTCGCCAGCGCAACGTCGGCCGACAGGAAATTCTTCCAGTTCTTGAGGGCGATTCTGCTGAAGCGCAGCGTCTTCATCGTGTCCCGCCGTTTGGATGACTTCCGCTCTTGTGTCGACCCGCCGCCGCTGATCACATCCGGCTCACGTCCACCGGCGCCTTGGTCTTCGCCGACTGGTAGATCGCCTCGATGATCTTCATCAGCTTCACGCCCTCGTCGGCGTTGGACAGCGGCCTGGCGCTGCCTTCGATGGTCTCCACGAAGTTGACCGCCGCGGTGACCCGGCCCATCTCCGGGTCCGGCGCGACGATCACGTCGCGGTTGACCGGCAGCCCGTTCTCATGGGTGAACAGCCTGCACGTATCGATGGCCGTGTCATCGTCGCCGTCCACGCGGAACAGCCGGCAGATGCGCCCGCCGGCCTTGCTGCCCTGGAAGTTGACCGAGACCTCTTCGCGCTCGTTCATCTCCGCCCAACTCATCCGGGTCGAGAGCACCTGCCCGGTCTTGAAGGTGATCATCGCATGGGCCGAGGTCTCCACGTCCATGGTCCCGCCCTTGATCTTGGGCAAGCCCCACGGACCGGCGTAGGAGGCGTCATGGGCGAAGTCGGTGAATACGTTGCCGGTCACCCACGCCGGGTCGGGATAGCCCATGAACCACAGCGCCAGGTCGAGCATGTGCAGCAGGTCGATGGTCGGCCCGCCGCCGGACAGCGCCTTCTGCGTGAACCAGCCGCCGTAGCCGGGGATGCCGCAGCGCCGCACCCACTGGGCCTGGGCGCTGTTGATGGTCCCGAACACGCCGTCGTCAAGGTACTTCTTCAACGCCGCCGCCTCCGGCCGGGCCCGGTTGTTGAAGTCATACATCATCTGGACCTTGCCCGCCCTGGCCGCGTCGGCCATCTCCTTCGCCTCCGCGGCGGTGATCGCCGGCGGCTTCTCGCAGAAGACGTGCTTTCCGGCTTTGGCGGCCGCGATGGCGATGGGGGCGTGAAACTTGTTGGGCACGCAGATGCTGACCGCGTTGAGCCCTTTTTCGCCGGTCAGCATGGACTCGACCGACTCGTAGGTCCGGGGGATGCTGAACTTGGCCGCGGTCGCCTTGGCCGCTGCGGCGCTGGTGTCGCAGACGGCGACCACCTCGGCGCCGGCCTTCTGGTAGCCCTTGATGTGGTAGTTGGCGATGCCGCCGCCGCCGATGATCCCGACTTGAATTGCCATGACTTCAGGATGCTCCTTTCTGTCGTGATCTGATGCCATCCGCCGCTACTGGGGTGGCACCGCCGCTCCCCGGGGAGCAGGCGGTTAGAACCCGTGGGGCATGATACCACTGGCCGTCAGACCATGCACCCTCGGGGCGGAGCCTTCTCCGGCGCCGATGGCTCGCACGCGGGATGTGTGATCGGGGAGTTTCCCTCCCCCCGGCCGATCGTGCCGGACCTTCGCCAAAGCGCTTCAGACCTGTCCGCGGATTGCCGATAGGGACAAGTGCATTGCCCGGACCGAGTGGCTCGGAGTTGAAGTCATGCAGCGACGAATCGCCATCTGCCAGCGGCTCTTCCACGCCGGACTGCTCACCATGCTGGCCGCGGGCCTGCTCGCGACGGCCATCGACGCCGGCGGGCTGCTCCTGCCGCTGGTGGCCGGCGCCGGCGCCCTGCTGGCGCTGGCCGCGCGGCTGTGGCACCGGGCCATCCTCCGCGCGGCCCACATCCGGACCACCCACCACAGCGCCGGCCATTTCCATCGGGCGGCGTGTGGGCTCCGTCACCGCCGCACCG
>CAYVVX010000399.1:0-5587 GCA_964455315.1 uncultured Planctomycetales bacterium
GTACGTGGGGCAGCTCGAAAGACACAGTCCGCAATGGACGCAGTCGAAGAAGCGCTCGGAGATCCGGTCGTTGAGCCGCAGGTCGGTCATAGTCCGGGCATTATAGCGGCAAGCGGGGGGAAGTCAGGCGTCGTCGTCCTCTTCACCTTCGGGAGGGGGCAGGTCGTCGCTTGTGCCGCGCTCGATCTCCGCGAGCACCGCATCGAGAATTGACCGCATCTCATCCGTGGTCAGCGGATCAACACGGAGCAGGTCGGAAAGCTGAGGATAGGTTTCCAGGAGACCCATGAGATCACCCCGGTCCTGAACACGCTTCCTGGGATGCCGCGGCCAATCGCTCCGCTGCGTACGCAGCTTGGCCAGGGCCAGCATCAAGGGCGACGTGAAACGGACGGACAGCTCGTCGACGGTTTCTGTCTCGTAGTTCTCCACCAGTCGCGCGAAGCGGGTATCGACGTTGATGTCCACCTCGACATTCGACACGGCGTGATAGAGTTTGACGTGTCGGCGATGATCAAAGACAAGCTCGAAGCCGTATCTGCCCCAGGGCTGTTTGGTCTTCATCGCCTCGAATGGCTTTCGCAGCGACACCACATCGACATCAACCGTGGGACGTGTCTCGATGTTGTAGAGCTGGACCGCCAAACCCCCGGTGATCGCGTAAGGCACGGCATGGTCATCGAACATGCGCACGATCGCCGTCAGCGTTGCCCGCTTGTCCTGTTGCAGGTCATCGCGCAAGACGAAGTTCTCCCGGAGGAAGATTTCCGCCAGCCTCGGAGATGTTGCCGCCGATGCCACGGGAAGCAGGCTCCTCTTGGAGTGTCGGGCGGCGCACCGATTCAAGCCGGCAGGCCCCCGCCTCTCACTTCTCACTTCTACAGATTCATCGTCATCAGGAACTCGGCGTTGGTGCGCACCTTCATCAGCCGGCCGCGGAGCAGCTCGATGGCCTCGACCACGTTCATGTCCGACAGCACGCGGCGAAGCTTGTAGACCAGCTCCAGCTCGCCCGGATCGAGCAGCAGCTCTTCCTTGCGGGTGCCGCTGGCGGCCACGTCGATGGCCGGGTAGGTGCGGCGGTCGACCAGGCGCCGGTCGAGATGCAGTTCGCTGTTGCCGGTGCCCTTGAACTCCTCAAAGATGACCTCGTCCATCTTCGAGCCGGTGTCCACCAGGGCGGTGCCGATGATGGTCAGCGAGCCGCCTTCCTCGATGTTGCGGGCGGCGCCGAAGAACCGCTTGGGCTTCTGCAGGGCGTTGGCGTCCACGCCGCCGGTGAGGATCTTGCCCGAGTGCGGCACCTCCGTGTTGTAGGCCCGGGCCAGGCGGGTGATCGAATCCAGCAGGATGATCACGTCGTGCCCGTACTCGACCATCCGCTTGGCCTTCTCGATGACCATCTCGGCCACCTGGACGTGGCGGCTGGCGGGCTCGTCGAAGGTGGAGGAAATCACCTCCGCCTTGGTGGCCCGCTGCATCTCGGTCACTTCCTCGGGCCGCTCGTCGATGAGCAGGATGATGACGTAGGCGTCGTCCTCGTTGGTGGCGATGGCGTTGGCCATCTTCTGGAGCAGGACGGTCTTGCCGGTGCGCGGCGGGGCCACGATGAGCATGCGCTGGCCCTTGCCGATGGGGGTGACCAGGTCGACGATGCGCATGTTGATCTCGTCGGAGGTGGTCTCCAGGCGCAGCCGCCCGTCCACGCCGACGCTGCCGGGATGGGCGTCCTTGGGGCCCGGGTGCAGCGGGGTGAGATCCTCGAAGTTGGTCTTCTCGGTGACCCGCTCGGGATCCTCGAAGTTGATGGCCTCGACCCGCAGCAGCGCGAAATAGCGCTCCGATTCCTTGGGCGGCCGGATCTGCCCGGCCACGATGTGCCCGGTGCGCAGGCCGAATCGCCGGATCTGCGACGGTGAAACGTAAATATCGTCGGGGCAGGGCAGGTAGTTGTACTCCGGGTTGCGCAGGAAGCCGAAGCCGTCCGGCAGAATCTCCAGCACCCCCTCGCCGTACATCAGCCCGTTCTGGCGGATGCGCTCCTTGAGGATCTTGAAGATCAGCTCGCTCTTGGTGAGCCCGGTGTACTCGGTGAGGCCTTCGCTCTTGGCGATCTCGTGGAGGGCGTCGACGGCGAGCTTCTGCAGATCCTTGATGTGCAGGTCGCCGCGCTTGACCTCCTCGTACTTGGCGTGGGTTTCGGCATCGATGGCCCCCTCTTCAACGGCCGACATGCCCTGCTCCTCGGCCTCGGTGTCGTGGGCGATCGCCACCGGCGACTCCTCCGCCGGCTCGACCTCGGGCTTGGTGCCAACGCGTCGTCGGCTGGGGCCGCGGGCGGCGGAACTTTTCTGTTTATCGTTGGCTTTCGCCATGAACCAATCCTCCTGAATTGTGAACGCCGGGAAGCGCCCCGGATGTGTTCTGCGCAATGTTGTTTCGGAAAAGACAGTCCCAGGAATCGTATCAATGGGTAAGTCGTGAATCCGATCCCACGCCAGGGCTTCCGGAAAGTATCTGGGAGAAGACGCCTCTCACCTGACGGCGGAGGTCATCCGGATCGGAATTGTTGACTACTCTATAATCGGCTCGGTCCCGCTTAAAATCAAGCCCCTTCTGGGACGCCTCCAGCCGGTCCAGGTCCTCCCCCGTCCAGCCGCGGCTCTGCCGGACACGCTCCAGGCGAACCGCACGATCCGATTCGACGAGCACCACCGCGTCGCACTGTTCGTCGAGACCGGCTTCAAAGAGCAGCGGCGAGTCCAGTACCACCGCTTTCACATCAGTATCCTTGAGAAACCTTGTCATCAGTTCCTGCCGCAGCCGGGCGATGCGCGGATGCATCAACGCCTCCAGCCGGGCACGCTCGTTCGGATCGGCGGAGATCCGCCGGCGAAGCGCCTGCCGATCCACGCGCCCGTCGGGCGCCAGTATGCCGTCTCCCCACCACCCGGTCAGCGTCGCCCGTACTTCCGGGCTCTCCAGCTCCGTCCGGTTGAGCGCGTCCGAGGAAATCACCGCCGCGCCGGCCTCGGCCATCATCCCGGCCACGGTGCTCTTGCCTGACCCGATTCCGCCCGCGAGCCCGATAATCGGCTTCATCCCCACGCGCCTCCGACCCTGCTGCGCGCCCCGGGAACGACATCCCGATTCCCGCGACAAGGCGTGCCTTCAGGATGCTTGAACCGGGATAAGCCGTCAGGCCCGGTCGCGCCAGGCAGGCGACCAAACCGGTTACAGACTTCGTCTTCAGGAGGTTCTCAGCGGTCGATCCAAGGGTTCCCAAGATCGCTGGACGTGACGCCTGAAGGCAGCGGGCGCATTCAGCCTCGTCAATCGCGCCGCATGGAAGCTTGAGGCTCGGATAAGTATAACCAACCTTCAGCCACTTGTCACGCCCCCTGGAACTTTTTTTCCGGGACGCCGATTACTGGGGAATCTACCCCCACCCGACCCTCCAGGCCGGCGGCCGGCCGAATCCTACCAGCCATGCGCCGACACCAGCTCCAGCCGGTTGCCGGATGGATCCTGGACCAGGATCCGCCGGTCATAGTACGACCAGCCGCGCGACCACTGGATCTCCATGCGCTGCTCGGCAAACAGCCCGGCCATCCTGGCCAGGTCATCCACCAGCAGGAGAGCATCGCGGCGCATGGACTCATCCAGCGGTTCTTCAATGAGATTCACCCGCAGGCGCGGCCCGCTGCGAACCGCACCGCGGAAGACCAGTCGGTCGGACGGCGCCGCCTCGTCCAGTTGCTCCAGACCCAGCAGATCGCGGTAAAACGTCACCGTCGGATCACGCAGAGCGCGCCTGGCCTCGATGTGAACATCATCAATCGCCAGGATACGCGGAGTCGCCATGGATCGAAGCCTATGCTGATACCGATCGGGCGCGGCCGCGGACACGACAGGTCATCGCAGCCGACGGTAGGAACGGGTGAGTGACACCGCCGCGCCGCACAGGAGCGCGATCCCCAGCACCTCAACACCCAGCGCGCCGCACAGCCCGGACAGCGGCAGCAGCCCCCGCGCGGAGCGACCGACGATGATGGTTTCACCGGCCGGGGCGTTGAGCGGCTTGGACGCGGTCGGATTCTCGGTGATGATGCCGTCGAGCAGGCCGCCGAGCAGATCCCCCTGTCCGGTATCGACGCTGTTGACCAGGGCGACGAGCTCGAGCAGCGGTACGCCCAGGACGGCGGAAGCGCCGGTGCCCGGCCGGCAGCGGGTGGTCCCCTCGATGTGAGCTTCGAGCTGGAACGGCTCATCCACGAGGGCCTCGTAGGTGTAGGGGATCGAGAGATTCGGCAGCACCACCACGTGCAGCGACCCGAAGCCGCCGACCGTGCCGCTCATGTCCAGCACCACCACGTTGCCGATTTCCAGTGCACCGCCGGGCGTGACCGTCAGGGTGCCGTCGGCATGGCCTTCCAGGAGCAGCGAGACCGTGAGCAGTTCCTCGTCAGCCGGCAACTCACCGCCGGACTGCACCACGTTCAGGTGGATCTCGGTCCGGGTGCCGCTCAGGTCGGTCTGGCCCTCTTCGCCCCACAGCATCAGCAGCCCGTCGAGGAAGAACCGGCTCCGGATGGTCAGCGGGGTGCCCGCGGGCTCGGCCATCTCCTCGGCGGTGAACACCACCTGGCGGGTCTCGGTGATGCTGCTGTGCCCGCTGTAGCTGATGACCGGCGAGCGGCTGAACACCGCCAGGTCGAGCCCCAGTTCGTCCGGGTCGGGGGTGTTCCGCCGGCGCGGGTCGCTGAATGTCGTGGTGACACCCCCGGCCGCCACCGGAAGCTCATCCTCGCCGGTCCGCGACAACTCCGCCACCGCGACCAGCGGCAGGTTGGGGGTGGTCTGGTCGAGATCCTCGCGGGCGAAATCGCTGCTCACCTGCTGGTCGCCGTTGAACTCCACCACCTCCGACTCGATGGTCGCGTCGAAGGAGGTCACCGCCGCCCGGGACGGCCCGGCGACCGCCACAGACCACGCCAGCGCCGCCAGCATGGCCCGGCAGCCGGCCACCCTGAACGGATGGCCCCCGCGGCCCCGGAAGTACCCGGCCTGCACGTCGCCTGACCGATCGAACTTGCTCATGATGCCAGCTCCAGCCCATCCAGACCCCGCCGCGAGGCCGGCGCAGCCGCGCCGTCACCCCCCGATCCGGTTCTGGTGATATGTCAATTCAACTTTACATCGCTGGACCGGTAAAGTCGAGCCGGCGGGACGATAAATGATGGGTCGGCAACCCATCCGGCGGCTGGTCGTGTGCCCCTGCCCTGTCGGCCGTGGAGAGGGAGAGGGGAGGTTTTCCGTAAGGCCGTCTGGGCGCTCGTACCGGCGGATTCTGAATCCCGGATGGAAGTCACGCCGCCCCCGGTCATCCATCCCCGCGGCCGGCACGCTGGGGAGTGAAACCTCGGTCCCGCCGCAGGGGCGGAACCGGCGAACCGGCGCCTCTTTCGAGAACTGTTGGCGCGGCGGCGGGCGATTCGGTTGGCGCGGCCGGGTCGCCGGGGAGGACGGGGCCGCTGCTTCATTGCCGCTTCAGTTTATTTACCCCACCAATGGACCTGTAGATTAA
>CAYVVX010000400.1:0-5559 GCA_964455315.1 uncultured Planctomycetales bacterium
CACATGGGCGACTACTTCGGTCACTGGATCCGGATGGGCGCCAAGAGCAGCGCCGACAAGCTGCCGACCATCTTCTACGTCAACTGGTTCCGCAAGGACGACAGCGGCAACTGGCTCTGGCCGGGCTACGGGCACAACTCGCGGGTGCTCAAGTGGGTGCTCGAACGCGTGTCGGGCAGCGGCAAGGCGGTGGACACGGTGATCGGCAAGGTGCCGGCGCCGGGGGCGCTGGACATCTCCGGCATCGACATCAACGCCGCCGACATGGAAGAGCTGCTGCGGGTCGATCCGAAGGACTGGCTTCGCGAAGCGTCCGGCATCGGCGAGCACTTCGCCCAGTTCGGCGACCACCTGCCGGCGGAGTTGAATCGCGAGCTGGAAGCGCTGCAGAAGCGCTGCCGGGCCGCGGGCGCGTCCTGATCAGCGGACGACCCCGAGATGCCTGTGCCTTATTGAGCCCCGCCGCGTGCGCCCGGGGTCGCCGGTATGTGATCGGGAACGCAACCGGTTACTTCCCCGGCTGATCGGCCTTCACCGGTCGCGGGGCCTCGCCGGGGCCCATTTCCGCGCCGCACTCCGGGCATTTGACGTTGCTGCGCCCGTCGTCGCCGGCCAGCGGCAGCCAGACTTTCCCCGGCCGCACCTGCACCAGCCGCCCGTTCTCATCGTACTGCATGCCCACGCCCACCGCGCCGTGCGTCGGGCAGATGAACACGGTGGTCGCGTACATCGTGTCCTTTCCGCACTTGGGGCAGGGCTTGGGGCCCATGCCGCCGGGGGCGTCCTCGGTGTGCTGGCAGTTGTCACACTGCCAGGTCACCAGGAAGCTGGTCGCCCGCCGCGGCTTGACCACCACGTCGTCGTCGGAGCCCTTCCACCGCTGGTAGCCGAGCGAACCGGCCAGCGCGACCAGGAGCACGATCAGCAGGATGATCGGCTTACGGTTGCTTCCACCCGCGTTGTCGTCCGCCGCGAAGTACATCATGGATAAGCCGGTCGGTCCCCGGTCCACCAGTAGAGTTTGGCGATGGAAAAGTTGTAATGGAACGCGTCGCCCGGGCTGATCAGGCGGTGGTAGTTGCAGAAGTAGCAGCCGCCCCGGGCGCAATCCTCGTAGAACGACTCGATGCCGACGGCATTGGCCCGCTCGATGACCTCCTTCGTGCGGACGCGATGCACCGCCCCGTCCAGGCTGGCCATGTTGATCGCCCCGCGATGCCGCGCGGTCAGCCAGCTCGGACCCGTGTACCACGGTCGGGCCCCGTCATCCCACACGATCCGCCCGCCGTCGCGCCAGGGCTGCCCGCCGAGGGTCGCTGCGCCGGCCGCGAAGATGGGAATGTTCTCCAGTTGATCGTCAGGGCCGACCTCCGCGAGCATCAGCGTGTTGGCCGGCCGCTTCGGCTCGTAATAGCCCACCCGGAAGGCCGCATCGTTGGCCGCGAAGTGTCGGAAGAGGTAGTTCATCCCGTAGCCACAGGAGGGCACATCCGCGTTGACCCGCGGCGTGATGGTCACGCTTCCGCGCCGCTCGCGCCGATGAACGCCCTCGAAGTCGAACTTCGACGCGAACGGATCGCCCGGGCAGTGGAACACGTTGCCGTCAGGAAGCTCCTTCTTGAGCTTGTAGAACCACAGGTCGGCCTTCTCGGCGCTCCATGCCGACTCGCTCCACACCGTCGGCGGCAGCGAGCCGCGATTGTCGTTCCGGTACATGGCCAGGCCGGTCGTGATCTGCTTGAGGTTGGAACTACACGCCACCGCCTTGGCCTGTTCCCGGGCCCCGTTCAGCGACGGCAGCAGGATGGACAGCAGCAGGGCGATGATCGCCACCACCACCAGGACCTCGATGAGCGTGAACCCGCTCGGCCGCGGGGATCGCGACGGCGTCAGGCCTTGCATGGCATACCTCCAGCGATGAATCGGCCACACGGTCGACGGGCCTCGCGGACGTGAAGGGAGAGGGGGCCGCGTCGAGACGCAGGCGTCATGAATGACTATAGCATCATATCGGCCCGCTACCCCCCTGCCAAGAAGGATTCATCGGCCTGATCCATGCCGAAGGGCAATACTTCCGGGGTGCCCAGGGCACCCGGCGGCAACACCTACACAGGGAGGCGGCCATGCCCATCGAGTTCAACTGCACCCAGTGCGGCAATCCCATGGCGGCGGCTGACGAACATGCCGGCCGGCAGTTCAAGTGCCCCAACTGCGGCACGGTGGTGACCGCACCGGTCGGGGCGGCGCCGCCGGTGGCCCCCGCGATGACGCCGGAAATGCTCGCCTATTCCGGGCAGCGGCCGGACGGCCAAAGCAAGGGCTGGGCCATCGCCACGCTGGTGGTGGGCATCTTCAGCATCTGCCTGCCCTTCCTGATCCCGGTGGCGATCATCCTCGGCATCGTCGCCCTGGTGAAGTCCTCCAACAGTCCCGGCCAGTACGGTGGCAAGGGCATGGCCATCGGCGGCATGGTGGTCAGCTTCGCGGGCGTGCCGGTCATCCTGCTGGTCTCCATCCTGCTCCCGTCGCTGGCCAGGGCCCGCGAGCTGTCCAAGCGAACCGTCTGCGCGGCCAACCTCAAGGGCATCGCCGTCGGCCTGTACACCTACGGGAACGAAAACGGTGACGACTGGCCCATCGCCGCCCACATCGCCGCGACCCGGGCCGGTGTCGGTGAGACCGACTACACCCGGGCGATCGGCTCGTACCGCAGTGTGGAGGTGGCCGAACTGGCCGAGGCGCCGGCCAGGCTGTCCACCACCCGGAACCTGTGGACGCTGATCCGGACGAATGCCTCCACGCCCAAGTCGTTCGTCTGCCCCAGTTCCGGCGACATGCCCAATAACGACGACGACCCGACGCAGTTTCATGATTTCGGCGAGGGAGACATCGACGGCGAGGTGAGCCCGATCGACGTCGCCGGCTTCTACCAGCAATGCAGCTACGGCTACCAGGTGCCCTACGGCAGGCACGGCCGGCCCGGATCGATGCGCGACGCCCGCATGGTGCTGATGGCCGACAAGGGCCCCTTCGGCGCCGCCATCGACGGCGGCCAGGCGACACCGCCTTCGCTCAGCACGGCGGGGTTGGGCGAATGGCGACCGTGGAACTCCCCCAACCACGGCGGCCAGGGCGACGGCGAAGGTCAAAACGTGGCCATGACCGACGGACACGTGGAGTTCCTCAACAGCCCGCGGGGCGGCGTGAAGGACGACAACATCTACACGCGCTGGACCGGCCCGGCGCCGGACGGCTCCCCGGGCGTGGCCCCCACCACCGGCGGCATGGAAACGCCCTTCGGCGACACAGACACGCTGATCTACCCGTAGCGGCCGGCGCCTGCCGGGCTGCAGGCTCCTCCACGAGTAGCGTCCGGCGCCCCTGCCGGACGTGCCCCTGTAGCGTCGCCCCCCTGCCGGAGGTTTCCCTGTAGCGTCCGGCCCCCGTGCCGGACGTGCACCTGTAGCGTCCGGCCCCGGTGCCGGACGTTTCGCGTGAAATCATCCTTCGCACGGCTCTCGGGTTATGGGCGTCCCGTGGCCGCTCACATCCCCGACCCCACGGCCAGCTTCTCCGCATGGGCCAGCGGGTTCACGCCGCGCAGGATCATGCCCAGGGCGTGCGAATTGTCCCGCCAGTCGTAGGTCGGCGTGTCGGCCGGGTCGCGCACCTGCACCAGCACCGTCTTGCGCATGTGCGGCGAGCGGTTGATGCCGGAGCCGTGGACCAGCAGGTAGTTGAAGAAGAGCACGTCGCCGCGCGACGCAGGGCAGGCGGTGGCGTTCTCGATGGGATAGGTCGCCGGATCGCAGTACGGCTGCCGGGGATCGATCACCGGCAGCGGCCCCAGCTTGTGCGTGCCGGGGTAGACGCGCACGCAGCCCATCTCCTCGGTGGCGTCGGTGAGATGCACGATGGCCGCCATCATGGTGCCCAGCGTGTGCGGAAAATAGGGGTAATCCTGGTGCATGGGGAAGGCCGAGCCCTTCTCCGGCGGCTTGATGAACGCCTTGGTGTGATGCAGGGCGACATTGGGGCCCACCAGGTCGGCCAGGGCCCCGGTGAACCGCTCGTGAAGCAGCATCCGTCCGAACGCGGCCGCGTAGGCCTGCACGTCGTGGGTATGCAGGAGCTGCGTGGGGGGCTGTCCGGTCTTCCAGTCACCGGCCCAGGTGGCGTCCATGTCGGCGGCGTTGCGTTGGCGGCGGGCAACAACGCCGTCGAGCTCGCCCTCGAGTTCGTCGATCTCCGCGGGGGCGAAAATCCCGCCGGTGAGGATGTACCCCTCGCGGCGGTAGTGTTCGATCTGGGCGTCGGTCAGGATCAACGATGCCATGAGCGTTTTCCTCGTCAGGATCAGTTCTCAGCGTATTCGCAAAGACGCCCGATTGCCAAGGGGCAACCGGGTTTCCACCCGCTGGAATCCACGTTTCCTTGAGGAGGAACAACGGAGCTTGAATCTTGACCCCCTGATTTGGGATAATGGTAGTGGAGTCCGCAAACCCGGCTGGGAACATGCAACCCCGCACCACTGCCCCTTTTCCATGTTCCCCGGCCACACCCGATGCCGCACCTTGCTTCGGCAGCTTGATCGCAGGAGGGTTTACCGTGAATCGCCAGGAATACGTGCTCGTCGGCGGATGGATATTCGGCCTGACCGTGGGAACGTTGTCGGCCGCCAGCCCGCCGGCCTCGGACGCGCTGACCGAGAATTCGGCGGCGCAGTGGTCGGCGTGGGCGGAGTTCGCCACCGCGTCGGTCTTTGACGACGCCGCCCGGGTGCAGGTGGGCACGCGCTCGCTGCGCTTCGAGACCACCGGCGGGTTCGACACGTCGATGTGGAACCCGACGGCGCGCAACGCCAACTGGGACTTCACCTACGTGCAGGCCCTGCGCTTCCGGGTCTATGCCGAGAACCCCAGCCCCTACGACTTCCAGAACAACTCGCCGTGGATCCGGCTGGGCACCGGGCCCGGCACCGGCAATTACTGGCAGTACCAGGCCAACTACGAGGCCTACAACCCCGCGGTGGGCAACTGGGTCGAGCTGGTCATCCCCTTCGACGGCGACGCCACCTGGTCGCGGGCCAAAGTCGGCAACCCCAACCGCGCCGACATCGACTACATCGAGATCCACGCCGACACCTGGGATGCCGGCTTCACCGTGTGGTACGACGGCATGGCCTTCGACGCCGTGCCGCTGAATCCCACCGGGCTGGCCGCCATCGCCGGCGACTCCGTGGTCAACCTCTCCTGGGATCCATACATCAACCGCCCCGGCTTCCAGCACTTCGCCATCTACCGCTCGACCACCCCGTTCTCCTCGGTGGTGGCCATGAGCCCCATCGCTACGGTACCCAACGCCGCGGCCACCACCTTCGCCGACACCCTGGCGGTCAACGGAACCTCCTACTACTACGCGGTCACCGCCGTCATCAGCGGCAGCCAGGACACCACGGTGACCTCGGTCGGCCCGCGCACGCCCTGGCCGAAGTCCGACCTGGACCTCACCCCCTACTACTCCAGTGTGAGGGTCGCCTGGGCTCCGGTCACGCTGCCC
>CAYVVX010000401.1:0-5533 GCA_964455315.1 uncultured Planctomycetales bacterium
TCTCCGCCGTGATCTTCTCCCGCGGCTCAAACTTGAGTCGCGGACACCCTGCAGCGGGCGCGATCACAGCGATCGATGCAACCAAGGACCAGGGCACAATCATCATGGTAACGACCTCCTCGAAATGCGACCTCCCGCTTTACCGCGAACTCGCAGGGCCCACTGCCGTCTCTCACTTCTCAGGGTATCCCATTCCTCTACTCAGCACGCATCACCTGTCCCCTGTAAACAACCGGCTGCCACCTTCCCATCGGCCACCCCCCGGCACTCCCCCCTCCGACCCCCCGGCCGGAACACTGGCCGCTGCGCCTCCCCTTTCTCACTTCTCACTTCTCACTTCGCGCCTCCTTCCCCCACGAAAACACCGCCACCCCTTCGCACTCCCCCACCCGGCACAGCGGCCGGCCCGCCAGCCGCTGACCGTCGCCGTACACGTACGTCCACGCGATCAGCGGCTCCCCCGCACCATCCCCGCCCCGCACTTCCACCTCCCGCCGCAGGTACATCCCCGTATCCGTCGCCGGGTCGTACGCCTCGATCCGGTCGGTGATCGCAAACGCCGCCTCGTCCACCTCCAGCACGAACCCCTCCACGATCCCCTCGCCCGCCAGCAGCGCCGGATAGCCGCCCGCGTCCACCAGGACGCCCCGGACGGTCCCCCGTGCGAGGCCGCGAACGAACCGCTCGATCCGCCGGTAGAACCTTCCCCCCGGCTTGAGCGTACCGTAAACAAAGAACCGCACGGTGCGGTCGGAGGTCATGGCCCGCTCCTTACGGCGATCGTCCGGCACAGGCGCGCCGCCGTTCGCGAGGAGGCATTGTACCCGCACGCCGCCGCTTCCACCGAAATCCCGCTGGACGCCGCGACCGGCACCCGCCTAACATGATCCCGGACGAATGATTCCCCCGGCCCCCGAACGGAGTCGCCCATGCCATCAGCAAGGATGCTTCCGCACTGCCCCCTGCTGCTCCTCCTCGCCGCGACCCTCACCGGCTGCGGCGGCCAACCACCGCCCAGGGTGACCGTCGTCGAGCAGCACGCCGCGCCCGCCCCGGAGGATCCCACCGCCGAGCGCCTCCGCGCCGACCCCGCCGGCTACCTCCGGGAGCTCGCCCAGCGCTGCAACGCCATCCCCCGGTACCGGCTGATCTTCTACCGCCAGGAGCGTCTCGGCCTGATCTCCAAGCAGCTCACCGGGATGGAGAAGATCCAGGCCACCTTCCGCCACGACCCCTTCAGCGTGAAGTTCGTCTGGCTCAGCGAGGATCCGGATTACTGGGAATCATTCTTCGTGAAGGGGGCCAACGACGACAAGCTCGTCGCCCGCGAGCGCAAGGGCTTCTCGATCTTCCCCGCCCAGGTCCGCCGCGTGAACATCACCGACCCGGTCAAGTGGGGCCGCAGCCTCAACCCGGTGACCGACTTCGGCCTGGCCAGGCTCAGCGAGCGAACCCTGATGCCCTTCGACGACCCGGCCGTCGCCCCGAAGATGACCGTGCGCTACGAGGGCGTCGCCCGGTTGGACATCATCGACCGCCCCGCCCACCACCTGGTCATCGAACGCCCCCCCACCCCCGGCTACCTCTTCACCCGCCAGGACTTCTACATCGACGCCGAAACCAGGCTGCCCGCCGGCACCGACCTGTGGCTGGAAAACGGCGAACTCGGCGCCCGCTACCGCTACGCCGAGGTGGATCTGTCCGGCACGGTCACGGACGACGATTTCAAGCTGTCCAGCGAGGAAGCGGGGCTCAAGGCGAAAGGATGAACTCCTGGGACGCCAGGGCACAAGGCGGAGGTTAAGAGAGGCTCCGGCCACAGGTGGAGAACTTCACGGACGTCGAGGCGCCGGCCACAGCCGCGCCCTCATCCCGCCGCTGGATACGAACGCCAAAGCCGGCCCCGCGACAAGCGATATCCGCGCCCCACCCTGGTAGCGTCCGGCCCCCGTGCCGGACGTTTCGCGTGCAACCATTCTGTACTGCTATCGATCAGAATCACCGCATCCCGCAAAGAATCTCCACCGCGGGATGCCGTAACTCACGTTCCAGCCGCTGGATACGATCGCCAAAGCCGGGCCCGCAACGCCGGATCTGCCATCTCAGATATCAAATCTCAAATCTTCCATCTTCTTCGCGTCCTCGGCGTCTCTGCGCTTCCAGACTCCCTGGGTCGCGGGCAAAGCCCGCGCCAAGCTCCCCGTGCCTGCATGGTTCATTCGATTGTCGATCGGGATGTCAACGACCGGTTCACGCCGGCGACTGGTCGGCCGGCTCCGGCTCGAACTCCGACGTCGGCAGCACCGCGTTCAGCTCGCGCAGCGCCAGGTACGCGGCCTTCTGCTCGGCCTCTTTCTTCGACGGGCCCCAGGCGCTGGCGAAGCGATGCCCCTGCACCACCACGCCGACCTCGAAACACTTGCTGTGATCCGGGCCCTTCTCGTCCAGCAGTTCGTACATCGGCGTCGCCGACAGCTCCTTCTGCGCGTACTGCTGCAACTGCGACTTGAAGTTCCGCTGGTGCTCCGACTCGGCCGCCTGGGTGATATGCTCCGACGCGGAATCGAGGATGAACTTGCGGGTGATCTCCAGGCTGCCGCTGTCCAGGTAGATGGCCGCGATCAGCGACTCGTACACCGCCGCCGCCAGCGAACTGGGCAGTTGCGTCCGCCCGCTCATGCCCTTGCCCAGGAACAGGAACTCCGGCAGCCCCAGATCGCGCGAGATCAGCGCGCAGGTTCGCCGCGAGACCACCGCCGACTTGATCTTGGTCAGCTCCCCTTCCAGGTAGTGCGGAAACCGCAGGTACAGCTCCTGGCACACCACCATCCCCAGGATGGCGTCGCCGACGAACTCCAACCGTTCGTTGGATTCCAGCCGGGAACTGGCGATGGATGCGTGGGTCAGCGACGATGCCAGCAGCAGGGGATCGGCAAATGTGTAGCCGATCGCCTCCTGCACCTTCTGCAGGGCTTCTTCTTCAGTCACGTGTCCAACCTGGTTTTTCCACCAGGCCGGTGGCGAAATCCGCACATACCAACGGGCGAGTTTCGCCACGGGCTTGGGGGTCGGACGGGGGAGCGCCCGACCTCACTTCAAAGAATCTATTCTATCGTACTATCGGCTGGTAAGAGTGTCAATCTGAGTAAACTGACTCAAACAGGTAATTTGGGACCGCCCCGCCGCTTCCCAACCCTGTTGCGGGTATCAGGTTACGCGGATATACATGGCTTCGCCGGATCGGCCGGCTGGAGGTATGCATGCGGCCAAGTTTTCGACCCATCGTTGCCACCCTCATCGTCCTGGTCGGCCTCGTCTGCGGCCCGCGGCCGGTCCGGGCGGAGCTCCAGTATGACCGCACCCGCTACATGGCCGTCGACGAGATCCGCCCGGGGATGAAGGGCTACGGGCTGACCGTGATGAGCGGGACGAAGATCGAGCGGTTCAACGTCGAGGTCATCAGCGTCATGACCAACGCCTGGTACGCCCGCCAGGACATCATCCTGGTCCGCTGCTCCGGGCTGAACCTCGAACACAGCGGCATCATCGGCGGCATGAGCGGCTCGCCCTGTTTCCTGGTCGATGACGCGGGCAGGGAACGCATGATCGGCGCCATCGCCTACGGCTGGCCCTTCAACAAGGATCCCGTCGGCGGCGTCCAGCCGATCATGCAGATGCTCGACGTCGCCGCGCACCGCGCCCCCGGCGGTGCATCCGCCAACGCCTCTACCGGCGCCCCCGGCGGCGCAGCCGCGGAAGCCGCCGCCATCCCCGCGAAAGGCATCCCCATCGGCGAGCTGATCGCCCGCAACTGGCGAACCCCGCTGCCTGAGGGCTCGCGGCTGAGCATCTTCAACGACGACATCGCCGCCGCCGCCGCGAACCGGCATGACTCCGCCGGCCCGGCCAACGACACCATCCGCCCGCTCACCATCCCGGTGATGATGTCCGGGCTCTCCCCGCGAACCATGGAGCTGCTCGGTCCGGAGTTCGAGCGTCGCGGGCTGCTCCCGGTCGCCTCCGGCGGCGCCGGTGCCGGCGTCGACGCCGACCAGGTCAAGCTGGAGCCCGGCTCGGTCATCTGCGTGTCCATGATGCTCGGCGACCTGCACATGGAGGCCCTGGGTACCTGCACGGAGGTCATCGGCGACAAGGTGCTCGGCTTCGGCCACCAGTTCTTCGCCGACGGCGCGGTCCAACTGCCCGTCGCCACCGGCATGATCAACACCGTGATCTCCTCCGTCCAGCGCTCCAACAAGATGGGCGCCGTCCTCCGCAACGTCGGCACCCTCTACGGCGACGAGACCACCGCCATCTTCGGCATGCGCGGCGAACCGCCCGCGATGATCCCCATGGAGATCAAGGTTCGCGACATCCGCGGCGAGCAGGTCTTCCATTTCCAGGGCGTCCAGGAGGAGACCTTCACCGCCCTCATCGCCGCCACCGCCGTGTCCGAGTCCGCGCTGTCTCACAGCGTCCCCCCGCGCGAGCACACCATCCGCTATACCATCGACCTCGAGTTCGACAAGCTCGGCGCCTTCCGCACCACCAACACGGTCAGCCAGGACCGCATGTCCAGCCCCATCTCCGACACCATGATCCCCATCGGAACGCTCATGGCCGCCCCCTTCGGCGAGGCCAGGCTCACCAGCCTGAAAGCCGACATCACCATCGAGGAGGGCGCCCGCCTGGCCAGCATGGAGAAGGCCTTCCTGCCCCGCTCGGTCTACAAGCCCGGCGAGACCGTCCGCGCCCGCGTCCGCTGGTTCCACTACCGCAGCGAGACGCCCTACTCCGAAGCCACCTACGACTTCAAGCTTCCCGACGACCTCCCCGACGGCGACTATCCCATCAGCATCGGCTCGGCCGCCGGCCACTTGAAGGCCCTGCAGGCGGAGAAGCCCTACCTCTTCGCCGCCAGGAACCTGCCCCAGGCCCTGGAAGCCTTCAATCGCCTGGGAGCCTGCGCCGAGAACAAGGTCTACATGCGCCTGCGGCTCCCCGAGAAGGGGCTCGCCGTCAATCGCATGGAGATGCCCGAGCTGCCTTCCTACCGGGCCAGGATCTATGCCTCCGCCGGGCGCAGCATCATTCACCCGATGACCGAGGCCCTTGTCGTCGAACATCCGGTCGACTTCGTGGTTCGCGGCGAGCAGATCCTGCCGATCAAGGTCCGCCGCGAGGGGGATCAGTGAGCGTCATCCGCCGATCCGTCGGCGAGACCGGGAACTTCCCTGCGGACGTTCCACATTGTGTTGAAAGGGATGTAACACCTATGCAGCGAACATGGTTCCGCACCGTCGCGGTGCTCTGCCTGCTGGCCGTGCCCATCGAGTCCCTGGCCGTCAAGCCCGCCGCCTGGGAGCACAAGCAGCCCTCCGACTTTCTCGGCGGTGACGTCGAAGACCTGGTCGTCTCCTCCCTCGGCGAACTCACCCTCGGACGGCAGACCCAGGTGCTCGAAGACCTGGAAGCCAAAGCCGAGGTGGTCAATGCCCTGGCCCGGGCCGGCGACGGCCGCATCTACGCCGCC
>CAYVVX010000402.1:0-3328 GCA_964455315.1 uncultured Planctomycetales bacterium
CGGGCCAGGGCCTCTTTCATTTAGACGCAGGAGTTCACAGCGTGAAACCCAAGTTGCCATCGCATCGGCTCTTATGGTGCCTCGGGACCATCCTCGGGGGGGTGATGGTCCCGGTCCAGGCCCAGGAGTTCCGGGCCACCTGGGCGGATGCGTTTCACGCCGGGTACAAGAGCGCGGCGGAGATCGACACCATGGTCTCCCGGGCGGTGACCGGGCGGTACAACGCGATCATCGCCGAGGTGCTGGCCTACCACGACACCCGGGGCGGCGGGCATGGCGCCTACTGGAATTCCTCCATCGTCCCCAAGGCCCTGGACATCTCCGGCAACGATCCGCGCACCGGGCAGCCCATCGATCCGCTCAGCTACCTCTGTTACAAGGCCCACCAGTCGGGCATCGAGGTTCATGCCTGGCTGGTCACCTACCGTTCGTGCACGGTCTGGCCGCCGCAGAACAACCCGCTGATCACCGCGCATCCCGAGTGGATCTCGGTGGCTTCGGCGGGCAACGGTGGCGGGCCCAGCCAGGTCGGCGGGGCGTACATCCTCGACGCCGGCTCACCGGACGTGCAGGACTATATCGTGTCGGTGGTCCGCGAACTGGTCACCAACTACGAGATCGACGGCATCAACTGGGATTACATCCGCTACACCCAGACCGACGGCGGCTACCCGGCGGATGCCGCCTACACCAATTCCGGGCTGGCCCGCTACAAGCGGATCTACAACACCACCAGCACCCCCTCGGTGTCCAACACCAACTGGAGCAACTTCCGGCGCAGAACCATCAGCGAGCTGATCCGCCGTTGCCGGGCAGAGATTCCCTCCATCCCCAACCCGCGACAGCCGCTCCGCCACACCGCCGACCTGATCTGCTTCGGCAACGCCCCGGCCTCCTGCGGAAGCTTCACCAGCTCCGACGCCTACAACCTGTTCCAGGACTGGCGGCTGTGGATGGAGCGTGGCTGGCTCGATGCGGCCATCCCCATGAACTACAAGGAGGATCACTGCGGCAGCGAGCCCACCTGGTATCGCAACTGGGTGGATCGCAACGTCGGCTGCTGGAAGTACAACCGCCACATGTTCTGCGGGCAGGCCACCTACCTCAACAGCATGGCCAACAGCGTGGTGCAGATGCAGTACTGCCGCACCGCCGGCGCCCACGGCATGGTCAACTACTCCTACACAGGCACGCGGAACAACGGGCTAGTCTGCGATATCGGCTGGACCAACGACACCACGTGGTTCAGCTACCTGGCCAGCAACTTCTACACCTCCCCGGTGCCCACGCCGACCATGCCCTGGCGCGACCCGGCCACGGCGACCGAGGGCACCATCTGGGGCCGGGTCACCGACTGGGCCAGCGGGCTGCCGGTGGACGACGCGACGGTGAGCATCTCCGGCATCCCCGCCGAGCAGACCGACGGCAACGGTTACTACACCATCACCATGGTGCCGGCGACGGCCCAGGGCACCAGCCGCACGGTGACGGTGATCAAGTCCGGCTATCCCAACGCGGTCCATCCCGGGGCGATCATCCGGGCCGGCGACATCGTCCGCTATGATTTTTCGCTGGACGCGCCGGCACCGCAGATGGTGCTGTCTACCTCGACCCTCAACCGCAATGTCGAGCTGGGCAACAACCTGACCAGCGACACCTTCACGGTCCGCAACCTGAACAGCGGCCTGGCCCCGCTTAACTACACCGTCACCGACAACGTGAACTGGTTGAGCGTGGCTCCGTCGCAGGGGGTCAGCACGGGTGAGACCGACACCATCACGGTCAGCTACACCGTCAGCGGGCTGTCGGGCGGTCCGCACCAGGGCACCATCACCGTGGCCGACGCCGCGGCATCGAATTCCCCGCAGACCGTGACCGTGACCGTGAACGTCACGCCGCCGGTCGCGCCGGGCGACCTGGACGCGGACGGCGACGTGGACATGGATGACTTCGGCATCTTCCAGGCCTGCATGACCATGCCCGGTCAGGGATCGCCGACCGGCGTGTGTGTGAACGCCAACTTGGACGGCGACAACGACGTGGACTGGCTGGATCTGCCCTACTTCCGCGGCTGCATGAGCGGCGCGGATGTACCGGCCGATCTCAACTGTCTGAACTGAGAACCCATCACGGCCCGTGCAGCGAACCCTCCAGCGCCCGCAGGGCGGCGGGGGAGTCGAAGGGCATGAGCTGGGCGTCCGCGAAGCGGGCGTCGTCGTTGGGAACGTCGTCATACCACATGATGGGGACGCCGCGCTCCACCAGTCGCTGCTGAAGCTCGCGGAGCAGCCGCTTCTCATCGCGGACGCGCCGGGGGGGCGCGTCCCTTTCGATGCAGAACGCCGCGGTCGCTCCGGCGGACTCCCCGATGTTCCATTCCACCGGGTGCAGGCGATAACAGCCGTTGGTGATGTGGGTCGTGCCGATGTTCTTGCAGCCGGCCAGCAGGTTCGCGGTGCGCCGCGGGATCAGGGCTCCCAGGGGGATCTGGAAGGGTTTCGCGGGACGGATGATCTGCTGGCGGTTGCGCTTGGACTCGTGCAGGTCGATCCCGTACAGCCCGATGCCCACGCTGTCGTCGAAATGGACAGCCCGCGGGCCCCGGGTGGTGATTTCCTGTTCCACGATGGTCTTGACCGCCAGCAGCCGGCGCGATTCGCGGATGTAGGGGAACTTGCTCAACCCGTCGTCGGTGTCCATCACGTCGAGACGCAGCCGCAGGCCGGGATAACCGCACCCGTCGCCGTCGTCGCGCGGCGCCTCGGTCTGCAGCCAGTGCAGGAATCCGAGGCTCAGGTCCCTGGCCGCCCGGAGTTGGCTCCGCTGTTCGGCGGGGGACGCGACCAGGATGTTGCCGCCGCGGTAGTCGTTGCCCGGCCAGTTGATCATGGCGATGTCGCGGGCGTAGCGCGGATCCTTGAACAGTCCTGCGTCGATCAGCCGGCGGTAGGTCCAGAAGGAGCCGGGGCTGCCCTCGGTGCGGGCGAACATGCTGTAGGTCAGGTCGCCGCGGTTGTGATAGTGCAGTGTGAAGGTGTAGGGCTGCCGATCGCGCATGAGCGGGTAGTCGTCATGCCGGCTGACGAGGTGACGCTGGCCGGCGAGATGATCGACGGCGAAGGTGTAGGTGAAGCTCTGCACGTCCTCGAGGTCAGGCTCGGCGAAGGCGTCGGGCTCGCCGGTCTGGGCGATGGACTCGGAGCCGGTGATGTAATCGGCCGCACCGAGCGCGAGCAGGTCGCCGAGTTCCGTGGCGTCGATGACCATGCGGGCTTCGGCACGCCAGGTCCTGCCGCCATCGAGATGGGCCAGCCGCACGGCGGCCACG
>CAYVVX010000402.1:3338-5526 GCA_964455315.1 uncultured Planctomycetales bacterium
CGCCGTCCATCTCCACCCCGCAGGCCTTGCAACGCATCAGAATGCGCAGGTGCCCGCCGCCGACGTGCGTGGCCAGCATCTGGTGGATCACCTCGACGGCGGCGCCGGGCTCGAAACACAGTCGGCTGACCCAGCCGCGGCCGGGGTTCAGCTTCGGATCCGCCGCCGCGGAGGGGATCAGCGTGGCATTGCGGCGATACCATTCGCGGATCAGCGTGCGGAAGCGGAGGTAGTCGCGGGTGCCGCCGGTGGTCTCCACCAGGTGATTCTCGTCCAGGGCGCTGACCCCCTGGCTGGTGGCCTGGCCGCCGAGCCAGGAGGTCTCCTCGACCAGGCAGACGGTCCGCCCGGCAGCGCAGGCGGCCAGCGCCGCGGCCACCCCGCCGAGCCCGCCGCCGACGATCAGAACTTCCGCGTAGATCTTCTCACCAGCATCGGCGCGATCGTCGACCCGGACGATGTGGAGTTTCTCGATATCGAGGACTTCGGGCATGGTGCAGATCCGTGCAAGTGGAGACCGGATTCGCGCCGCGGGATCGCCGCGGCAGGCGAATGCGGTTAGTCTAGCGGGCGCCGGCGCTGATCGCCATGACCGATCACCGGTGTACCCCGGGCGTTGGGCATTGCTCCCCGGGCCTGACTGACGCGCGTCTTTCCTCGCGAGGTCGATCCATGCATCCCCACGAACCGAAGCGCCTTTCGCTGGCCAGGCTGCCCACTCCGCTGGCCGAGCTGCCTTTCCTGGCCAGGCACCTGGGCGTGCCGCGGCTGCTCATGAAGCGCGACGATCTCACCGGCTTCGAGATCAGCGGCAACAAGGTTCGCAAGCTTGAATACGTCATCGCCGAAGCGATGGCCCAGGGTGCCGACACGCTGGTGACCCACGGCGGGTTCCAGTCCAACCACTGCCGGGCGACGGCCGCATTGGGGGCGCGGCTGGGTTTGTCGGTGCGGCTCCTGCTGCGCTGCCCGGAACCGGCGCCGCCGGACGATGGCAACCTGTTCCTCGACCGCCTTTTCGGCGCCCGCATCACCATCCACCATCCCGACGAGTACAACGGCCGCCGCCGCGAGCTGATCGACGCGGCCATGGCCGCCGAGCGCGACGCCGGGCGCAAGCCGTTCTTCTTCCCGGTGGGCGCGTCGACCCCGCTGGGCTGCTGGGGCTACATCCGCTGCATGGCGGAACTGGTCGCGGAACTCGGGCGGGACGAGTCGGTCGATCTGTTCTGTGCGACCAGCTCCGGCGGCACGCACGTCGGGCTGATGCTGGGCAAGGCCCTGTTCGGCTGCGACCGCTGGCGGGTGATCGGCGTGCCGGTCAGCGACAGCGCGGCGTACTTCCAGAAGTCTCTCCGTGAACTGGAGCGCGAGACGGTCGCGACGTATGGCCTCGAGGTGCCCGAGACGCGGACGCCCATCGAACTGCTCGACGGGTTCATCGGGGAAGGGTACGCGATTCCCTATCCCCAGGACGTCGCCGCCATCCGCACGCTGGCGGCGCGCGAGGGCATCCTGCTCGACCCGACCTACACCGGCAAGGCCATGGCCGGCTGGATGCACGCGCTGAAGTCCGGCGGCGTCCGCCGCGAGGCGGTCCCGGTGTTCGTGCATACCGGCGGGGCCTTCGGGCTGATGGCACGGCGCGATCTGTTCGCGGAGCAGGGCGGCTGACTGTCGGCGGCGGCGCGGCGTGGCTAGAATGTCGGGCGATTCCTGTGCGATACGCCCGCGCGGCGCGCATCGGTGGCGGGAAACGCGGTTCATTCTGATGGGAAGTATGTGAGTACGAACCTGGACCCTGGTCCTTCCGTGTCAACGTCCATCGCGGAGGACGGTGTCGCCCATGCTGCGGCGGCGACGCGTCCGCCCGTTCCCCGCTGGCACATCCATCGACGGCTCTACGACTGGGTGCTGTCCTGGGCGGAGACGCGCTACGGGCCGGTCGCCCTGTTCCTCATCGCCTTCGCGGAGTCGAGCTTCTTTCCCATTCCGCCGGACGTCCTGCTCATCCCGCTGGTGATCGGCAATCGGAAGAAGTCGTTCCGGTTCGCGCTGATCTGTACGGTGGGAAGCGTGCTGGGCGGACTCGCGGGCGCATAGTCGAACCCCATCGCAAATTGATCGCGCTGCCCGAACCAGCCCTGAATCGGGTTGCGGAGCTGCTCCTGCAAATCATGGCGCACGT
>CAYVVX010000403.1:0-1317 GCA_964455315.1 uncultured Planctomycetales bacterium
GCCGGGGCGCCGGCGCCCATGTTGTTCCACTGGACGAAGTGGCAGGCGCTGGCGGAAAACTGGCCGACCGGGCTGCGCATCCAGACGCAGCGGTCGATCGGACCCCAGAACGAGCAGTTGACCAGGCTCACCTTCCCCTCCACCTTCGGACCGATCTCGATGCACACCGAATCGGTGCTGCTCCAGCGGCCCACGAACTCGCCGTTGGTGATGAGCAGACCGTACGGCTGGATCTGCTCGACGAGGACGGCCCGGCGGCAGGAGTCGGCACCGATGCCGAGGAAGTTGCCGTTGGTGCTTCCGGCATCGGACGCGGAAAACTTGTAGCCCGCGCCGTAGCCGAAGCAGAAGGTGTTGAAGACGTAGTGCCAGTCCGTCCGCCCGAATTCGAACGCCACCCCCTGCGTGTTCACCCATTTGCAGTAGGGGTCGTCCGGCAGGTAGGTCACGCCGAAGGGCCAGAGATGCACGTTCTCGATGTGACCGATGTCCATGCACTGGTCGACGTAGATGCCGCGCTTGCTGGGATAGCCGGTGACGTTGCGAACGAGGCGGATGCCTTCGTACGGATTGAGCAGACAGCACTCGGTGATGGCGACGTTGTTGGTGTTGGTGGACTCCACGCAGGGCGGATACGGCACCGGCGGCACGTCGGTCTGCTTCCATTCGGGATAGATGATGACCAATCCGGCGATGGCCGAGTTCTGCCCGGCAAGCCGGATGAACGCGGGGCCGTCGGTCTTGCCGCGATTGGCGTAGGTCAGCAGCGTGGAGCCGTCAGGTTTGGCGTCCTTGTGGGCAATGGTCGGCGGCACGCGATAGGTCCCCTGAAGCGTGACGCCGGCCGGGATACTCAGCGTGCCGTCGAACCGGTACCGCCCCGCGGGCACCTCGACGATGCCGCCGCCGGCCTTGCCCGCGTGATCCAGCGCGCGCTGGAAGATCGCGGTGTTGTCGGTGGTCTCATCGGCAACGGCGCCGGCGTCCGCAACGTTCCAGCGAGCTTGGGCCTGCTCACGCTGAGGTTGGGGCGAGGGGTCCGCGCCTATCACAAGTGTAAGCATCAGGCAGCCGGCTGTGTTCAGCATGTGTGATTGTTCCCAGGAGCCCCGGAGGCGAGTACGCCTTCCAATCAGCGGTTTCCCACCCGTGTGGCGCCGGTTTCCAACCGGTGCAGCGCAGGATGGAAACCTGTGCCACAGAAATGCCTCCTCCTTCGTCTTCGCTCAGCGGGCGTCCACCTGCTCGAACACGAACGTCCCCTTCTTGTTCGAGATGATGATGTCCGGCCGCTTGTCGGCGGTGATGTCGCGGACC
>CAYVVX010000403.1:1327-1896 GCA_964455315.1 uncultured Planctomycetales bacterium
GGACCAGGAACTGCGTGCCGATGCCCGAGTCGTCGTCGATCTGGTGCGGCGTCCAGACCGGCTTCCCGCCCTGGCGGGAGAACTCGAACCAGACCAGCACGGCCGGCTCGGTTTCGCCGGGATCCTTGCCGTTGTGAGCCCAGAACCGCTTGCCCGTCACCAGGTCGGGCAGGCCGTCGCCGTTGATGTCCGCCACGCACATCGAGTGGCTCTGCGAGAAGGCCTTGTGGATCTCGTGCTGGGTCCAGGTGGCGTTGCCGTCGCCGTCCTTGCCCTGCTCGCACCACCAGATGCCGTAGTTGTGAGCCGACGAAGAGATGATGTCCATGTCCCCGTCGTCGTCCACGTCATAGACATGCATGTCCGCGCAGTCCGGGCTCAACTGGGCCGCGTGGAACGTCCACTCCGCCGCCTTGGCGTCGGCCGGCGCCTCCCACCAGCCGTCCTTGATGACCACGTCGTTGCGGCCGTCCTGGTTGACGTCGCCGATGCCCAGCCCGTGGGAGAACCGCTGCGTACCGGGGGCATCCTTGGTGCTGATCGGATGGCGGGCCCACGCCGTTTCGCCC
>CAYVVX010000403.1:1906-3489 GCA_964455315.1 uncultured Planctomycetales bacterium
CCCCTGGCGGGCGCCTTGAAGCAGGCCATCTGGTTCTCCGGTGCATACGCGAAGATCATCTCCAGCCGGCCGTCCTTGTCGATGTCCACGAACTGCGGCGACTCGTTGCATGCCGAGCGGAAGATCTCGTGCTCCTTCCAGTGTCCCGCCTGACCCTTCGGGTTCTCATACCACTTGGCCGGCTTGCCCGGGAAACCCACCACCAGGAAGTCGTCCCAGCCGTCCAGGTTCACGTCCATCGCCCCGTTGGCGAACGAGTCGCTGTACCCGCCGTCCCACTTGTAAGTGCCCGGCTTGCGGACCTCGTGCCGCTCGAACTTCGGGGCCTCGTACCAGAAGTCCCCCGCCAGCACGTCGATCCTGCCGTCCTTGTTCACGTCGGCCACCGCGCAGCCTTCCGAGCAGAACTCGCGGCTGAGCACGTGTTTCTTGAACCGGACCTCTCCGCCACAGACGCCGGTCGCCGTCACGCACAGCGCCAGGCCGATCGTCTTCAGTTGCGTTTTCATGGAGTCACTCCCGTGAATCGTCCGAAAGGAAACCTCCGCCGCCGGTGCCGCACCGCAAATCCATGCGGCTCCGCCCACCAAGCTACTCATCCGCCGGAACCGGCACAAGCCGACGGAAGCGTGGGCCGGCCGCCACATGCCCGCTATTCATCACCTGCCGCCCGGGGCTCATCGCTGATCCTGGTCACCAGCCGGCTCACCTCGCGGCCGAGAAGCTGTCCGATGCGCTGTTCCTCGTCGGCCACCACGTCCGCGCCGGCCGCGCGCAGGTCGTCCACGTACACGTGGTAGCGCCCGCGGACCACGATGGGCATCTGCGGCATGAGCGAGCGCACCAGGCGCACCGTCGAGGCGGCGGCCCGGTGATCGGGCACCGTCACCACCACCGCCCGGGCCGAGCCCAGCCGAAGATGCTCCAGCACATCCCGATGGGTCGCGTCGCCGACATGCGCGTCGTGGCCCTCCCGCCGGGCGGCCGCGATGGTCCGCGGGTTCAGATCCACGATCACCGCGGGCACCTCGGCGTGGACCAGGGCTTCGACCACCTGCTGCCCGGCGGGCCCGTAGCCGATCACCAGCACATGCCCCTCGGGCGGCTCGGCGGGTTCCGCGGGTTCGGCCGGAGGTGTCGCGGCGGGACAGAGCCGGGCCCACCACCGGGTCAGTCCGGCCGCGATGCCCGGAGCGAGTCGGACCAGGTACGGAGTGATGAACAGGGTGACCAGCGTCGCTGAGACCATGAGCTTGAACACCGGCTGGGGGATGACCGCGAACCCCAGCGCGGTCTGGGCCAGCACGAAGGAGAACTCGCCCACCTGAGCCAGGCAGAAGCCCGTCGCCAGCGCCGCCCGCGCCGAACTCTGAAACAGCCTGGCGACACCGAAGATGATCGCCGTCTTGCCTGCCAGGATGGCCAGCACCACGCCCATCACCGGCACCACGTGCACGCTGAGCCAGGGAAGATCGGAAAGCATGCCAATGGAGGTGAAAAACAGGGTTACGAACAGCGTCCGCAGCGCCGACACGTCGGCGCGGATCTGGGTCGCGAAGGGAGATTCCGCCAGCAGCACGCCG
>CAYVVX010000403.1:3499-5524 GCA_964455315.1 uncultured Planctomycetales bacterium
AACGCCCCCAACGCCGGCGACAGCTTCAACGCGTGCGCGGTCCAGGTCGCCGCCAGGCAGGTCACCACCGCCAGCAGGATGGGCAGCTCGCGGTTTTTGAGCATCGCCGTCGCATCCAATGCCCGGGGCAGCAGGTAGCGGCTCAGGAGGTAGAACCCCACCACCAGCAGCGCCGCCACGCCCACCGATTTGCCGGTATCGACAATCACCTCGCCCGCCGAGCCCTCGCCGCCCAGCGCCGTCACCAGCAGCATCAGCGGCACCAGCGCGATATCCTGCAGCAGCAGAATGCCCAGCGCGTTGCGCCCGTGGACCGAGTCGATCTCGGCCCGGTCGATGAGAATGCGCAGCACGCAGGCGGTGCTGCTCAGGGCGACGATGCAGCCGATGGCGATGGCCGCCTTGATCGGCTGTCCGAGCAGCGCCGCGACGCCGGCGGCGACCAGCATGGTCGCCACCACCTGCAGCGCGCCTCCGCCCGCCGCGATCGGACCCAGGCTGCGCAGCCGGCGATAGGAGAATTCCAGCCCGATGCTGAAGAGCAGCATGGCCACGCCCAGCTCGGCCATCGCCGCGACCGCCTCGCGCTGGCCGATCAGTCCCAGGGCGCCCGGCCCGACCAGCGTGCCGGCCAGCAGGTAGCCGAGGATGGCGCTCTGCCTGAGCCGCTCGAACAGCACGCCCAGGGCCATGCTCAGCGCCAGGAGGAGGATGATCTCCAGAAGCAGTTTCCACTCGTCCACGTCTGCGACCTCGCCGTTGTTCAGGCTGGTTTGACCGTCTTTTCTCCGCTGGCTACGATGACTTCATTCGCCAGGAGCACGGTCATGCCCAACGGACACGGTACACTCTTTTCGCCCCGGAAACACGAGGGTGTCCGCGCCGTGATCACCGGGCAGGTCGGCGTGGACAAGAAACCCTTCGTCGAGCGCGTCGCCCAGATCGCCCGCGACCACGGCAAGAACCTGGCCGTCTGCCACGTCGGGGACATGATGTACAAGGAAGCCCCCGACGTCGTCCCCGGGCGGATCCTGGACCTGCCCCGCCCGCGCCTGGACAGCCTGCGCCGCTCGGTGTTCAAGGACATCCTCCGCATCGCCGAAAAAGCCGAGCACATGCTGATCAACACCCACGTGACTTTCCGCTGGAAGCACGGGCTATTCCCCGCGTTCGACCATGACCAGATGATCGAGTTCGACGCGGACTTATACCTCACCCTGGTCGACAATGTCGACGCCATCCACGAACGGCTGACCCGCGAGCACGATTTCCATCACACCTTGAAGGACATCCTCGTCTGGCGGGAAGAGGAGGTCATGGCCACCGAGGTGATGAGCCGCATCGTCCGCGGGCACGGGACCTACTACGTGGTGGCCCGCGGCGTCGAGCGCGACACCGCCACCAGCGTCTACCGCCTCATGTTCGAGCAGCATCGCCGCAAGGTCTACCCCTCCTTCCCCATGACCCACGTGATGGACAGGCCCGCGGTGCTGGCCGAGATCGACGCCTTCCGCGACACGCTGGCCGAGCACTTCATCACCTTCGATCCCGGCGACCTGGACGAGAAGCGGCTGCTGTTCGAGGCCGGGGCGGCCACCCAGCGCGGCGAGAAGACTTTCGCACTGGAAGTCCACGGTCGCAGGATGGAGTTTCGCGTGGACGAGGTGTCCTCGGTGGCGGCCGACATCGACGGGCAGATCTACGCCCGCGATTTCAAGCTGATCGACCAGTCGGACATGATCGTCAGCTACATCCCGGAAATGCCCGACGGCAAGCCGGGACTGTCCAGCGGCGTGGAGCGCGAGCTTCAGCACGCCTACGAGACCACCAAGGAAGTCTACGTGGTGTGGAAGCCCAAGGTGGAGCCGTCGCCGTTCATCACCGAGACGGCCAACAACGTGTTCCCCTCGGTGGAGCAGGCCCTGAAGCTGTTCCAGAAGAAAGGCTACCTCGGCGACTACCAGCTCCGCGTCGAGAACGCCGGCACCCCCGCCCCGCGCGAGCGCGGCCGGCACGGATAGAACG
>CAYVVX010000404.1:0-5505 GCA_964455315.1 uncultured Planctomycetales bacterium
TGATGCGCCGCGCGATTGTGGACTACGAGTGCAGGACGGTCTTTCACCTGGCTGCCCAGACGCTGGTCGGCGTGGGTAAGAAAGATCCCGTGGGCACGCTGGAAGCCAACGTCCGCGGGACCTGGAATCTGCTGGAGGCCTGCCGCCAGGCGGGTGTCGAGCAGATCGTGGTGGCGTCCTCGGACAAGGCCTACGGCTCTTCGGACCACCTGCCCTACCTGGAGACGCATCCCCTGCAGGGCCAGTACCCGTACGACGTGTCCAAGAGCTGCGCCGACCTGATCGCGCACATGTACGCAGTGACTTACGGCGTGCCGGTGTGCGTGACCCGCTGCGGCAACCTGTTCGGCGGCGGCGACCTGAATTTCTCCCGCACCATCCCGGGGCTCATCCTGGCCACCCTGCGCAACGAGCGGTTCCTCATCCGCAGCGACGGCAAGTTTGTCCGCGATTTCCTGTACGTCAAGGACGCCGTCCATGCCTACATGCTGCTGGCTCAGAAGATGGCCGAGGACAAGTCCCTGCACGGCGAGGCTTTCAATTTCAGCCTCGAAGTGAAGCTCACCGTGCTGGACATCGTGGAGAAAGTGCTGGCCATGATGGGGCGGGCCGACCTGGAGCCGGTTATTCAGAACATCGCCAGCAGCGAGATTCGCGAGCAGTACATGCTTGCCGAGGCGGCCAGGAAGCGGCTCGGCTGGGCGCCGCGGTTCGGGCTGGACAAGGGGCTCCAGGAGACCATCGCCTGGTACACCGAGTTCGTCCGCCGTGCTGACGGCGCCGCAGGGCAGGCTTCCGGGAAACGATGAAGATCGCGCTCTACTATCCCTGGGTTTACCTGACCAGCGGCGCCGAGCGGAGCATCCTGGAACTCATCCGACGCAGCCGACATCAGTGGACCATCTTTACCAACCGGTTCGAGCCCGAGACTACTTTTCCCGGGCTTTCCGATTGCGACATCGTGCGCCTGCCCGAGGTCAGCGTGAAGCGATCGCCGCTCAACGTGGCCCGGGCCTGGCTGCGGCTGCTGACCCAGCGGCTCCCGCTCGAAGGCTTCGATGCCCTGCTGGTGGTCTGCGAAGGTCTCGGCGACATGGTCGTCTTTCGCAACAGCACCCTGCCCACCTTCAACCTCTGTCTGACACCGCTGCGTGTCGCGTTTGACGACATCTACCAGCGGCGCTGCCTCGCCGAGAAGGGCCCCCTCGAACGGGCGGTCATCCGTGCCGGGTGCGCCGGGTTCCGCATGATCGACCGCCTCGCCTGGCGCCGCTATCGCAGGATCTTCTGCATCAGCGAGGAGGTTCGCGGTCGCGTGCTCCGGCGCCGCCTGGCGCCGCCCGACAAGCTGGAGGTGGTCTACGTCGGGCTCGGCTTCGAGCCGCCGAATCCGAAGGGGCACTTCGGCGACTACTTCCTGCTGCCCGGCCGGATCATGTGGACCAAGAACATCGAACTGGGCATCCAGGCGTTTCGTCGGTTCAGGAGCAGTGCCCCCGCGTTCGCCGGGTTCCGGCTGGTGATCGCGGGCATCGTGGACCGCAAGAGCCAGCCGTATTTCGAGCGGCTGAAGTCGATGGCCGCCGGCGATCCCGGCATCGAGTTCCGGGTTCATCCTTCCGACGAGGAGCTGGCCGATCTGTATGACCATGCTTACGGCGTGCTGTTCACCGCGTTCAACGAGGACTGGGGCATCGTGCCCATCGAGGGCATGGCCTTCGGCAAGCCCGTGATCGCCACCAACAGCGGCGGTCCGCGGGAATCCGTGCAGCACGGCGTGCAGGGCTTCCTGGAACCGCCCGAGGTCGAACCGTTCGCCGCCCGCATGGCCGAGTTGGCCGGCGATCGCGAGCTGGCTTTGAGGATGGGGCGGTGCGGCCGGGAGCGCTCCCGCGTGTTTACCTGGGAAACTTTCACCCAGCGGATCGACGGAGAAATCGAGGCGGCGTGCGGTACGGGCCAGGCCGAGCCGATGGAGGGATTCGCAACCTCCGCTGGCAAGCCGGGGGTCGAAGCCGTATAAACCCGAACCTGGGACCGGAATCTGAGCCCGGGCGCGAACCGTCGCGCGGTGCGTGACGTTGAACGCCGGTGATGACCATGCAAGAACTCAACCTGCAGACATCCTTGCGCGACCTGGTCTCCATCCTCTTCAAGCGGAAGTGGAGCCTGCTGACGGTGTTCACCACCGCCGTTTTTGCGGCCGCCTTTTACACCTTTTTCATTCGCGATGATCTGTACCAGGTCAGTGCCCGTGTGCTGGTCCGCATGGGCCACGAGAACGAGCCGCCCTCGACCCTGCTGGGCGATCGCCCGTTGATGATCGTCGGGCAGCGGGCCCAGGACGTGAACTCGGAGGCGGACATCCTGACCAGCACCGACCTGCTCGGGCGGCTGGTGGACGAGATGGGGCTCGACAAGCCGGAGCATAAGGAGCGCCCGACCGAGTTCCTCAGGCGCATCAAGTACGATGTGAAACAGGTGGTGGCGAAGGTCAGGGACTTCAAGAACGAGCTGCTCATCAACCTCGGTTTCCGGGTGCGGCTGACCCGCCGGGAAGAGATGATCGCGATGCTGCAGAAGGGCCTGCTGGTAACGCCCCAGAAGGACTCCAACGTCCTGGTCGTGAACCTGTTCCTTCCCAGCCGGGAGTACGCCAGCGCGATCCTCAACACGCTCCTGGAGCGGTACCAGGAATTCCGTCTCAAGCTGTACCTGGAGCCGGGCGCACAGGCGTTCTTCCAGGACGAGGTCGACAAGGCCGCCAGGGCTCTGGCCGACGCCGAAGAGCGGCTCCGGGAGTTCGAACAGCGGCACGGCATCCGCTCCCTCGAGGAGCAGCAGAATGTCCTGCTGAAACAGATCTCCGACGCCTCGATGCGCTACGACGCGGTGGCCGCGGACGCGAAGGTGCTGGCGTCCAAGGTGGAGCGGCTGGACAAGATCCTTGCCACCGAGGAGCCCGATTTCGCGGCCCTGGGCACCTTCGAGCAGAACAGTTTTCCCGCCAGTCTCATGCTCCAGCTCGCCGACCTGCAGCGCGAGCGGGAGAAGCTGATGATGACCCCCGCGTCCTCCTCGTCGCTGCTGGAGAATAACCGCCAGCAGTTCAAGCTGTTTGTCGGACTGATGGCGTCCAATCTGCGCTCCTCGTTGAGCGAGGCGGAGCTGCAACGCTCCGCGCTGGAAGCCAATTTGACCGAGTCCCGGCAGACCCTCGACCGGCTCAACGCCCAGCGGATCACCTGGGAGGGCATGCAGCGCGATATGCGCCTGCTCGAAGCCACCAGCATGTTCTACCGCAACAAGCTCGAGCAGGCCTCCGCGGCCGCGGCCATGGAGCGCGAGCGGGTCGGCAACGTCAAGCTGATCGAACAGGCCATCGACCCGCTGGCCCCCACCGGCATGCGCAAGACGACGCTGCTGGGTATCGCCGTCCTGCTGGCCGTGCTGGCCGCGCTGGCTTACGTGGCGGTGCTGGAATTCTTCGACCACAGGATCTACAGCAGCCGCGTGATCGAGCAGCGGATGGGCGTTCCCGTCCTGGCCGTCGTACCGGCCGCCGGACGGCGCGGCCGGCGGAAGCTTCGTTCCAGGGACGGGCTGATGCTCGCCCCACGAGGATAGCACATGAGGAGCGAAGGTAAGGAAAGTTTTCGCAAGGCGGCCGTGGCACTGGCCCAGCGGGTGAGTTCCGCGGGGCAGAACGCCGTGCTGGTGGCCGCGGCCACGCGCCGCGAAGGCACGACCACGGCGGTACTGAACCTGGCGCTGCACTTGAAGGAGAGCTGCGGGCTGCGTCCGCTGATCGTGGAGATGAATTTGAGCCACCCCTCGCTGGGCAGGGCCCTGGGGCTGAATCCGGATCGCGGCGTCTACGCGGTGGGAGCGGGCACGGCCACCCCCCGCGAGTGCGTGCAGGACACCTCGCTGGGTGTTCCGGTGCTGCCGGCGGGGCGCAATCCCTCGAACAACGGCGTCGCCACGGGGACCGCGCCGCTCCTGAAGACGATCCTGGGCGGTGTCGCCGGTGACTATGACGTCGTGCTGGTGGACATGCCCCCGATCCTCCAGCGGGCCGATACCGTGGCCGCGGTGTCGGTGGTGCCATCGGTGGTACTTGTGATAGAGGCCGGGCGGGCTCGATATGAAATGCTGGAACGGGTCAAGACGGAGCTGGCCGAGGCGGGTGCTACAATCGTGGGCACAATCCTCAACAAGCACAAGCGTTTCATTCCGGGTTGGGTGTACAGGATGCTGGTGAAATGAGTGTTGGTTCGGAGAAACAGGACGGCGGTGCCCTCGAGGTTTCCGTGGTGATCCCCACCCGGAACCGCAAGGAGCTGCTGCGCGATGTCATCGAGTCGATCTGGGGCGGCACCATGCCGCCCGACCGCTACGAGATCATCGTGGTAGACAACCAGTCGACGGACGGTACGCCCGAGATGGTCGCCGAGATGCAGCGGGAGTCGCCCTGTCGCCTGCGCTTCCATGTCATGGCCGAGAATCGCGGGCCGGCGAGCTCGCGCAACCACGGTGTCCAGATGGCCGAGAGCGGCCTGATCGCCTTCACCGACAGCGACTGCCGGGCTCATCCCCGCTGGCTCGAGCTGGGCACCGAGGCGATGCGCGACCCCGAGGTCGCCTTCTGCAACGGTTCGGTACTGGATAAGCCCGAACAGCCGATCAAGTTCTTCACCCGTACCAACAGCGGTGTGACCGAGGAGCACCCGACCTATCCAACCTGCAACGCGTTCTATCGCCGGGATCTGTTCCTCAAGTACGGCAGTTTTGATGAGGCACTCTGTTTCAAGGATATATTCAACCGGGTCTCCGAGTGCGCCGATGTCGACCTGGCCTGGAAGATCAAGAAAGCGGGGCATCGCAACGCCTTTGTGCGGGACATGATCATCTACCACGAGGTGGATGTTCTCTCGCCATGGAACTGGATGCGCGATCCCTTCCGTCTGTACATCGTCTGCCTGATTGTGAAGCGGCATCCGGAGCTGAGGGCGCTGCTGCTCAAGTGGAAGCTGTTCTTCAACCGTGAGAACATTCTGGTCTATCTTGCGACCATCGGCCTGATCCTGGCGCTGGTGTTCATGAAGTGGCAGTTTCTGCTGCTGGCGGTGCCGGTGCTGGTCTGGGGCATGCTCGCCGGCGGGGGGCGGATCACGCCCGGGCGGCTGCACAAGCTGCTGCCGCGGGCGGCGCTGCTGACCGCCCGGCAGGCGTTCATCTGCGCGGGCCTGATCTACGGCAGCATTCGTTTCCGGTCGCTCGTGCTCTGAGGGTATCGCATGGTGATGGAGGGACAGCCTGAGAAGACGGACGCGGCCGCCGCCCCGGCGCTGCTGGTGGAGGATGTGCGCAAGGAGTATCTCAAGCTTTCGCTGCTCCGCCGCCGGCAGAAGGCCCCGCCGACCGTTTCCCTGCGGCACATCAGCTTCTCCGTGAAACCGGGGGAGACCATCGGTCTGCTGGGGCCCAACGGCGCCGGCAAGA
>CAYVVX010000405.1:0-5494 GCA_964455315.1 uncultured Planctomycetales bacterium
ATCTTCTGCCACACCGAGCGGGTCAGCGGAAACGCGCCCAGGTTGGTGCACGGATCGCACAGGCACTCGTTGCGGATGAAGCCTTCGGCGAAAATGCCCCTGGCCGAATCCCACTCCAGCGTGCCCCAGCCGTCGTCCGAGTCATCCAGCCAGAGGTTGTCGGTCAGGTACTGGCGGTACTGCTCGAACTCGACATTGACCACGCAGTTGCCCGGTCCGCCGGAGCAGTCGGTGTCGCCGACGGCCGCGGCCAGGTCGGCGATGATGCCTTCGTGCCCGCCGCAGCTGTCCATGACGTCCAACGCCATGACGTTGCCTTTGCCCGAGCCGGTCGGGTCGGCAAGGATCTCGGCCCCGCCGGTGCCGCCGGGCGCCTCCAGGTTGTCGGTCCAGGTCAGCGTGCCGGTGCCGCCGGGGTTGCCCTGGCCGGCGACCGCGCCCGCTGCGTAACCGGTGAAGCCGGCCGCGTCGACCAGCAGCACCTGGTCACCCGGATCGGGAGTGGTGCCGCCGGTGATCTTGAAGTTGTCGATGTACGCCGGGCCGTCATCAAAATCCTCGCAGCCGTCGATGAGGTTGCCGTTGGTGGCATCAAACGCGACCACCCGGGCCGTGAAACCGGGATCCAGGTCGGTCCGGCTGTTGGTGCCCATCAGGAAGATGCTGTCGCCTTCCTGGTCCTTGTACAGGCCGCCGAACACGCGCGGCTCGCCGAACCAGCCGGTGAGCTGGTAGTAGCCGTCGCCGGCCACCGCCGGGTCACCCTGCTTGACGACCAGGTTGTCGATGTAGATGGGCCCGCCCTCGCCGCCGGCGGCGGTGGGCTCGTTCTCGAAGGTGATCGCCGCGAACACGTCGTCGGTCAGCGTGCCGGTCGCGGTGTTGCCGTCGACGTCCACGGTGACGGTGTCGCCGGCGGTGTCGAAGGTGTAGGTGATATGCTGCCAGACGCCCGCGGTCAGCGGGGTGCTGGGCCCGAAGGTCTCGGCATGAATGGCATTGCTGGAATCCCATTCGATCGCCCACCAGCCGTCGAAGGCCAGCCCGTCGGCGATCCAGAAGTTATCGTTGGTGTCCGCGCGCCACTGGTCCCACTCGATGGAGACCAGGCCCTGGGTGGTGGGTCCGAAGGCCCGTTCCGCGCCCAGCCAGCCGCCGGCCGTGCCGGGGGCGTCGAAGGCCAGAACCTTGCCCATCCCGCCGCCGGTCGGATCGTTGACCACCTGCACCACGCCGTAGTCATCCATGCCCGGCTCGGAGGTGTCTTCGATCCAGCCGTCCTGGCCGACCAGGTCGCCCAGGGTCAGAGCCTCGAAGCCGCCCGCGTCGAACAGCGTGTTCAGCGTCGGATCCTTGATGCCCATGTAGCGGATGACCCGTCCGTCGAACCCGCCGGCCAGCACGTCGGTGCCGTTGAAGTCGAGACAGCCGATGTCGTAGAAGCCATGACCGCTGTTGACGAAGTTGTTGTAGGCCGAGGGGCTGGAGCCGTCGAGATTCCAGCAATAGAACTCCGCGCCGTAGTCGGTCCAGGTGTGGGTGCAGAGGCGGCCGGAATCCTCCGCGTAGATCACGTGGCTGCGGGCGGTGTGACCGCCGTCGGACTGCCACATCAGGGTGGCGGCGCTGCCCACGGTGTCGGCCTTGATGCCGTAGATCTCGCCCACGCCGTCAGAGCCGTTGCCGCTGCTGACGCTGAAGTACAGCCCGTGTGCGCCCGCGCCGAAGGCGTTGGGAACCAGCGTGACCAATCCGCCCGGGCGATTGTTGCCCACCGGGCTGATGGCGTTGGACCAGTCGATGGCACCGGTGGTGCTGTCAAGCTGGAAGACGGTGAGGCTGTTGGCCGTGGGCATGCCGATGACATACACCTTGCCGTTGTACAGCGAGGGGCTCAGCTTGTCGTTCACGTTGGTGCCGTAGTTGGAGCCCGGCAGGGCGGTCTTCCAGACCCGCTCGCCGTCGGACTTGCGGTAGGCGGCGGCGAAGCCGGCCCCGGCCTCCTCGCCGAGCACGTAGACGCGCCCGCTCATCCCGCCGTCACCCACCGCCGGGGTGATCGCGTCGAACACGCCCAGCACGTCGGGGGTGCCGCCGACGCCGGCGATCCAGCGCTTGGTCCCGTCCTGGTCGAACGACGCCATGCGGGTCGTCCCGCCGAGGCTGCCGCCGGAACTGGTCTTCCAATACAGGTTGCCCGCCTCATCGAAGACGATGCCGTTGCGCCCGCCGGACCGGTCCAGGCCCATGGCCCGGACGTCCGCCGTCCACGACAGCACGGCGCCGTTGGCCCAGGCGGCGGAGTCGAAGGTCATGCTGGCCGCGTCGGATGCCTGCGTGCCGGAGTTGTTGCCGTGCAGGCCGCCCCACGGCGTCGCCAGTTCGTCGGCCAGCGCCGGAGCCGCCAGGAGCGACGCGCACGTCAGCCCCAGCAGGCCCTTGAAACGATAAGTCATTCTCACAAGCCACCTCCCTCATACACGAGATGAAGATCTCCGACGACGACGCTGCGCAACGCGGGCAGCCGGACCGTGGCCGGACGAAAACCGCACAACCTATGGATGTCAGACTGGAGGACAGGCGGGCGCGCGGAGGCGGATTCTTCTTTCCCGTCCTTCGCAGACCACTTCTGCCCCTGCCTTACCATGGGTGCTCCTTGCGGGCTTCGCCGCCTGGGGCGAGCCCGGACACCATGGTCAAAAACCACCCTCCCTGACTCCCTCACGACCCCCGCCGGGTCCCTTTGGCGGGGAAGATTCAGATCAACGTGCCGATCCGGCCAGACTCAACGCCGGGTCTTCTTCTTCCAGCCCTTCTGGGCCCAGATGTTGTCCGGCCACTTGTTGTTGGTCGTCCAGTAGTTGGGATCGAGCATGTCCGGGATCTTGCCGGTGCCCGGGCCCAGGGGATACGTGGTAGACGACGACGCCAGGTAGGGCGTTTCATCGATGGTCATGCCGTTGCCCGGGGCGGCCCATCCGATCATGGTGTGCTCGGCCGGACGCCAGAAGAACTGCCCGTTGGTGCGCAGACCGCGAACATCGCCATTGTTGTACCGGTCGCTCATGTTCAGTTTGGCCACGCGGACACTGCCATCCAGGAACAGGATGTTGGCCGATGGCAGCGCGGAACTGCCGTGGCGATACCCGACCTGGTTGGCGCCCCAGTAGCCGTACATCGCGTCGTTGTAAGGGATGCCCTGGGCGCTGAAGCCGTGCATCCAGGTCCACCAACCGTCCCCGCCGAGGACGGTGACACTGGGTCGCTTCAGATTGAAGTCGGTATCTGCGGCCCGCCAGCCCATGGAGGCCATCGCTGCGGAGATGCCGTAGCTGTAGTCGGCGCCGGGCCCGCTGCCCTTCTTCGTGTTGTACTCGAACCCCCATGCCGCACCCCGGGAGGCGTTCATCGGGTCGGGCAGCTCGTCCTTGGGGCAGTACCCGGCGTTGACGTCGCCTAAGTATCTGTTGACAAAGAGGATGTCGATCCAGGTGGCCATGATGTTCTTGTGCTCGGTGAACGTGCCGACCACGTTCCCGTCGTCCCAGTTGGGGTAGGCCTTGTAGGCCTCGAAGGCGTAGTTGAGCGACATGCCCAACTGGCGGGCGTTGGAAGCGCAGGACACCATCTTGGCCTGCTCGCGGGCGCCCTGCAGCGAGGGCAGCAGGATGGAGATCAGCAGGGCGATGATGGCCACCACGACCAGGACTTCAATGAGCGTAAACGCCCTGGTGCTGGGTTTGTGTGATGCAGTGTTTTTCATGGGTCTCGTGCCTCCGTTCAACATTCCATTATTCTACCTGGCGGGACGGGCTCGCCCGGTGGCTGTCGATCCGCAGTCGGGACAGGCGGGCGCGATCGGCGCCCGCGGCGGATCGCCCTGCGGGTCGGGGACAAAGGTCTTGTGGCACTGCTGGCACTCCCACAGGTGCCACGCCTCCTTCTTCCCACATTTCTCGCAGGCGAAGGGCGGTATCTCCCGCACGTTGAGTTCGGCCGCGTATTCCGCACCACACGCGCGGCATTTCAGCAGGGCGTTGTACTCCCGGCGGCTGGTCAGGTCGTTGGTCTCGCGTCCGGCCCGGAGGTAGTAAATGCCTCCAGCCAGAACGATGATACCGACGGCCGCCGCAGCTTTGACGCTGTTGCTCAAGCCATCTCTCCAGGTGCGATTCACAGCGCTTCGAGGTGCCGACTTCGATCCGACGTGACTTCCGACAGGCGCCCCGGCTGGGAACCGGGTGAGCAGGCCTGACCGAAGCGACACTGATTCACAACACTATGTTAACCTTGCAGGCCATCGAATTCAATCCATGAAGCATCGGAGAGTTCGATTCCTGCCCGAGAGAGATTGTCGCGGCACCGCCGCCTTCGATCGCCGGCCGGGCGCCGTGACGGGTGTTGCGACCCTGTGCGGCACCGCAGTCTGCGACCAGCACAAGACGGATTCGCGTCAGAAGCGTCCCGGTCGCAAGTGTTTGTTCCGACGATCGTTGTGGGTGTCCCGTGGGGGCGTTGAAGTCTGGCCGCTATTCCTGGGGTACCTGTTAAATCGCGCAAACAGCAGCAGCGGAAACGTGGAAAGACTTCGAATGTGTTGGGTTCAGCGATGCCCGCACGATGGAAGGCAGGCGCTCCCGGCGTCTCCCGACGGACGGGAATGGGGTATTTGCCCGCACCTGCGCGCGGTTCGGCGTCTCGCTCGCGAGGAGCGTTGGCGCGTCGCCTCGCCTCGTTCCACTCGCGAGGAGCGCTGGTGTGGAGCCCCGTGCCTCTCGCTCACGATGAGCAGTGGTGCGCAGCCTTCCCGCGTTCCGCTCCGAAGGAGCGGCGGTGTGTAGCCACGGGTGAAGGTCGCCGCAGGCGACCGTAACCCGTGGACATCGAATCGCGCGACGGGGCAAGCCCCGGGAGGGGCGCTGGAAGCGCTGTTTGCGAGATGCCTGCGCCCTTTCAGGGCTTGGGGTTCTGCCGCCCTCAGTTCTCCGGGTGGAGCGGCGCGCGGGCGCAGCCCCGCGATGCGTAACCCGTGGAAGTCTTCGCGTATGAATGTTGAAGCCCCGCAGGGGCGCGGGCGGTTCACGGCAACTGGCGTGTATCCTGACGGTCTGCCTTCCGACGCCCCTCCGGGGCGTACCTCTCGTCGGAATCAAGTTCCACGGGTTACGGTCGCCTGCGGCGACCGTAACCCGTGGCTACAAACCTCGGCCCCTCCGGGGCCGCAATGCTACAGATCACAGCCCCTCCGGGGCCGCAATACGGTGGCCGTTCCCCGGCTCCTTTGGGACCGCAATGCGATCGTCGCTCCGGAACTCCCGGGGCAGGTGAACTGCCGAAGCCCTCGCGGCTCCCGCCCGGGGTCTACCTGATCTCGCTGAGCTTGACCGCGCAGCGATTCTCGGCGGACTTCATGGCCGCTTCCAGCACGCATTGGGTCTTCCAGGCGTCCTCGAAGTCCGGCGTCGGAAGCTCGAGCGCCCGCCGCAGGTCTGTG
>CAYVVX010000406.1:0-4151 GCA_964455315.1 uncultured Planctomycetales bacterium
CCAGTAGAACGCGCTGCCCTCGGCGGTCTGGATCAGTGCGTAATCACACTGGTCCGGAAACCCCAGTATCCCCTTCGGGAACCGGATCAAGCGCCCCTCGTCTACTTCGAGGGGCCCGAACCGCGACGTTGCGATCATCATCGCGCTACTCCCATGCGGCCCTCCACTGTCGGTCTCGCCGTCTTCGGGCTCGTCTCCGCCGCCGGTGAGCGTCGTCCGTAACGCTCCTACCGCCGGCCGCGGAGATCACCTCCATCTGCCCGCAGACGACCCGCGTCTTCCCACGCGACCCGGCAAACCTCGCCGGGCAACCGTTCCGCGAAACGGACGGGCCATGGCCGTCCCGCGGGCTTCGTCTCCCCTGCCTCCGCCCTCCGTCTTCCTCCACCCGCCTGCGAGCCTCATCATTCCCCCGCGATCACAGATAGTTCAGCAGCGACAACTGCAGCAGGCGCGAACCGGTCAGGAGGTTGGCCTCCAGGGTCTGCTGGGCCTGCTGAAATTTCGTGACCGCCTCGGTGTAATCCAGGTCGCGCACCTCGCTGAGCATCGCCTGGGTCGCCACCACGGCATCCTCTGTGAACGCCAGCCGGGTGGACATCACCTTGGACCGCGCTCCGATCACCCCCTGCAGACGATTGGACGAGTCGATGAATCCGTTGATCCGCTCGCCGGCGCTGGTGATGTCCTGCACGTCGCCGCGCTTGAGCGCGTCGTACAGATCGATCAACGCCGAGAACACGCTGTTGGCCTTGATGCCGGCGGTGTCCTGGCCGACCAGCTCGTTGGCGGCCACGCTTCCACCCAGGCCCAGCCCGTCGATCGCCGGAGAAAGGTTCAGTTTGTCCACCGACAGGTTCCCCGCCCCTCCGGTGGCATCCACGATGCGGATGCCGTTGCCGCTGCCGGCCAGGTCGGCCAGCACCAGCACGCCCGCGCCCGCCGCGGCGGTGTTGATGGCGTTGAGCACGTCCTGCACGGTCTTGACGCCGTCCAGGTTCACGTCCACGCTGCTTCCGTCGCGGGCGGTGATGCGCAGATCAGCCTTGCCCTCCATGGTGGTGATGCCCTTGCCGCCGTTGAGCCGGCTCAGCGGTGTGCCCGCGTGCATGGAGCGGATGCCCAGGGCCGACGCCGTGGTGCCGGCGTTCTCGCCGATGCGAAGCTCGAATCCGGACGCCCGGCTGACCACGTCGATACCCGTCCCGGCCGTGTTGATGCGGGCCACCACCTCGACCCCGGCGCTGTTGATCTGGTTGAGCACATCCTGGACGGTCAGAGCGCTGCTCAGGTCCACGGTCGCGCTGTGGGGACCGTTGGTGATCTGGATTGAGCCGAGCGCGGCCCCGGTGTTACCGAAGAGCGATGCGAGATGCGTCGTGCTGGTCACCTTCACGTTCAGGTCGCCGCCGGCAACGCCCGTGACGGTGTTTGCCGACAAGCCCAGGTCGCGGGCCGTGGTCCCGTTGCTCAGCTCGCTGACGCTGATGGTGCCGGCGGCAATGGCCAGGTCGATGCCGTTGCCGGCGGCGTTGATGCTCGCGTTGAACTGTCCCCCGCCGCCGGTGGTCACACCGGCCTGGGCGGCGGCCTCGTTGATCATGTCCACCACGTCACCGACCGTGTCGGCGTCGCGCAGATCGACGGTGAAACCAACGCCCGGACTGGTCAGGCTGATCCGCAGGTACGCCGGCTGGACGCCGCGCCCGGCGGCGCCCTTCAGATCAGCCAGCCGGGTGTCAGCGTTGATGCCGGGGTTGAGATCAACGTACCCCGTGACCTCCGAACTCAGGGCTCCGAACAGCTCGTCGCCGGTGAGGTTGACGGCCTGATCCTGCTGCTGGTCGACACGGATGTTCAGCGACCGGGTGTCGCCGTGGTACTCGACCCCGCCGGAGTTCTGGGTGAACGGCGTGGTGGTGACCCGCTGGCCCCCGAACAGGTAGACGCCCTGGTACTGGCGGTTGCCCACGGTCACCAACTGATCGACCATGCCCAGGATCAGTTCCGCGGAGCTGTCCCGCATGGCCTGATCCACCGTGCTGTTGACCATTTCGGAGGCGATCCCGTGGGCGTCGATGAGCAGATCGTTCACCTCTCCGATCCCGGAGTCGGTCGCGGCCAGGAAGCCGTTGGCATGGCGGATGTTGACCAGAATCTGATCCTGCCGCTCCAGCACCTGGCTGAGCTGCACAGCCCGGGCGGCGCTGACCGGATCCTCGCTGGGGGCGTTGAGCCGCAGCCCCGAGCCGAGCCGGTTCTGTTCCAGGAACAGCCCCAGCGTGTTCCGCCGCAGGGAGTCCAGCAGCGAGAGGGTCTGCATGTTCGTGCTGACCCGGGTCAAGTTGATGGGAGTGATCGCCATAATCCATTGCCTTCGCGTGTCGTGAACATCAGGGTGTCGCCGGCTGAAACCCGGCGCCGCCGGAGTTCATCAACCCACCAGGGACAGCATCTCCTGAATCAACCGGTCCACCGTCGACGCATACCTCGCGGCGCCCTGGAAGGAACGCTCCAGACGCAGCAGCGAAATCGTTTCCTCGTCCAGGCTCACGCCGCTGATCGACTCCCGCTGGGCGGTGAGTGACAGCGAGATGGTGTCCGCGGCGCGGACCGCCTGCAGGGCGGCCGAGCCCCTCACCGCCACGTCCGAAGCCAGAGTGTTGTAGTACTCACTGAGGCTCATGCCGTTGAGCCCGGGCAGCGAATCGGTGGCCAGGGACGCCAGCCGGGCCGCATTCGAGCCGTCACCGGGCGAATTCGTGGTGGCCGCGGCCAGCAGGTTCACGTTGCTCCGCAGCAGGTCCGACACCTGCAGATCCTGGGCATTGGTGCCGGCGAAGAACGTGTTCATACCCACCGACGCCAGCAGGTTCGAGGTGTCGTCGCCGAAGGTGAAACTGAAACCGGTACCGGCGACGAGCTGAAGTCGATTGTCCGCGGTGATGCTCGCGGTGACGTCACTCACCTTGGCGTTGATCTGGTCGGCGATGGTCTGCAGCGTGTCATCCGTGCCCACGCCGTCCAGGTCGACGGTGATGACTGTCTCAGTGAACGCTCCGGTGTCGCTGTCGGTGATTCGCAGCAGGAACGAGCCGTTCCTGGGAGCCTGGTCCAGCCCCGCCTGGGCGCTGTTCAGGACCGCATTCGTATCGAGCACTTCGTAGCCGCCGGTGAGGCTGGTGAAACCCTCCAGTCCCTGCCCGGCGGCGTGGACCTTGTTGACCTCGTTGATCAGGGCCCGAGCCAGCCCGTCCAGTGCATTGACATAGCCCATCACGTGGGTGTCGCGGGCGCCGACCAGCCCGGCGATCTTGCCGCCGCTGAGGGTCATCTGGCTGTTGTTGTCGGCAAAGCGGACGGTCTGCCGGGGCGTGCCGTCGACGATTTCGAGGGTGGTGGTGAGCCCGCGATTGAGCCCGTTCTGAATCAGCGGCTCGTTGCCCACGTAGACGTTCACCTGGCCGCCGGGCTGCTCGCGCACCTCGATCTGGACCAGCTCGCCCAGCTCGCGCAGAAGCAGGTCGCGCTGATCGCGCAGGGCCCCGGCCGATCCGCCATTGGACGCCTCCAGTCCGGTGATCCGCACGTTCAGCTCGGCGATGTCCCCGGCGATGGTCGCGGCCCGCGCGGTGGCATCCACGACGTCGCGGTTCAGCTCGTCGACCAGTGACAGGGTATCGGTCCGCTGCCGGCGGATCTCGCTGGCCAGGGAATCGCCGGTGCTGATGACCAGCGCCCGGGCGGTCTGCGAAGTAGGCTGATTCTGCAGGCCGCTGAAGGCATTGAAGAAGGTCTGCATGAGCGTGGACAGGTCGCCATCGGACAACTCGTTGATCACGCTCTCGATGCGGGAGAGGGTCTGCTGTTCGGCCAGGGCCCCGGACTGGTCGCCCATGGCATAGCGGATGCGGTTCTCGAGCGACTCGTCCACGTTGCGGCGCAGGGCATTCAACGTCACGCCGCCGCCGGGCATGAGCCCTTCGGGCAGCAGGACCCCGGTGCTGGGCATCAGCACCGGCGTCTGCCGCGTGTACCCGGCGACCCCGGCGTTGGACACGTTGTTGCCCACCGCCTGGAGCGCGCTCTGGTACGCCAGCAGGGCGCTGCGACCAATCTGTAATGCGCCTGTGATCAGTCCCATGACGTTT
>CAYVVX010000406.1:4161-5486 GCA_964455315.1 uncultured Planctomycetales bacterium
GAAACCCGCTCGCGACGCCCGCTGCGGGAATACAGTTCCGCTCCCATCCCTCCGCCGCGCATCACCGAGAGCACCTCACGCATGTGCTTGAGCATCTCCTGCGTCACCAGCGTCGTGGTCACGCGCAGCCGCTCGGCGCTGTCGAGCTTCTCCTTCAGCCCCGCGGCCGCCACCAGCAGCTGGCTGCGCCGGGGCTCGGCCAGGTGCTCGGCCAGTTCGCTCAGCCGGGGAGTCGCCAGCGGGTCGAGTCCCAGCTCCTCCAGCAGCCTGCGGGTGAGCTGGCGGCGGAACCCGTCGCGTTCCGTGGCCCGTTCCAGCAGCAGCGTCTCACGGGCGGTGATCGACTGGATCTGCTCGCTGTCGGCCCGCTTCATGGCATCCAGCTTGTTCTGCATGTGCAGGCCCAGCTCGCCGTGCAGCGACACCAGGTCGGTCAGCAGCCGAACCAGATCCCTGGCCAGTAAATCCGCTTTCAAACTCGTCACGTTCACACCTGTTCGATGAATCTCGCGTACTGTTCGTAAATCGCGTCGGAGATCTCGTTGCCGGACGCCTTGCCGACCCGTTTCGCCAGCTCCATGTCGAGCTGGGCACCGAAGATCTCCTCGCCTCTGCCGCCGTGACCGATCTCGCCCTTGAGCGGCGAGTTCCTGGCCATCTTGAGCATCTGCCCGAAGAAGACCTGCCCGACCAGCTCGTCGGCCGCGCCGCGGAGTCGCTCGCGCTGGACCCGCAGGTGCGGCGAGACCGTGTCGGCCGGCGATGTCACGATGCCATCCATGCACATGCTTCAGTCCTCCATCCGCAGGGTCGCCTGCAGCTTCCCGTTCTTTTCGAGCTCCACCAGGATCGCGATCCGGTCCTCGATGGGGACGCGAAGCTGATTCAACGCTTCCATCAGGTCCGACAGCCGGGCCGTCTCCTTCTTCCGCGGATCGATGGCGATGAAGCTGCGCTCCTCGATGCGCGGAATCTCCTCGGTGGCCGGCGGCTCCGGAACCGTCGTGGTGATGGTCAGCGAACCAACGGTCACCACCGCCGGGGCGATCTCCGTATCCGCCGAAAGCACGATGGTGCCGGCCTTGCGGTTGATGGTCACCCGGGCTTCCGTGAACGGCAGTACCGCCAGGGGCAGGGTTTCCAGTCGGGCCAGGAACGGCGCCGGGTTGGCCCGTTCGGCCTGGGGCAGGCGGACGATCACGGTGCGCGGGTCGAAGGCCAGAGCGATCTGGGCATCCAGTTCGCCGGTGGTGGTCCCGGGAATGGACATTTCCTCGTTGATAGACTGGGCGATGATGTAGGCCACCGACCACTCGGCATGCGGT
>CAYVVX010000407.1:0-1860 GCA_964455315.1 uncultured Planctomycetales bacterium
AGGAGGCCTTTCTGAACGCGCTGCAGTCCCTGGAATCGTTCCGCGGGCGATCGAGCTTCTACACCTGGCTGTTCCGCATCGCGGTGAACCTGTCACTGTCCCATCGCCGCAAACGGGCCCGCCGGCCGGTGCTGTCTCTGCATACCGGTGACGACGAGCCGATGTATGGTGACGCGGCGATGCGGGTCGTTTCGGTCGACGATGACCCGTCCGCCCGGCTGCACGGGCACGAGACCCAGCGGCTGGTGGCCGACGCGCTGGAGGCCATGGACGACGATCACCGGGCGGTGCTGGTGCTGCGCGACATCGAGGGATTCGATTACACCCGCATCGCCGAGGTGCTGGAGCTGCCGGTGGGGACGGTGAAGTCACGATTGGCCCGCGGGCGGCTGGCTTTGCGGGAACGATTGAAGGCCCGGGGCGTCTAAACGGATGGGAAGCTGGAAGCGATCGGTGAGGAAGTTGACCACGATGATCGGACCTTGATGCCATGACTGCCCCGGACCGTGAACAGCTCGAAATCCTGCTCTCCGCCTACCTGGACGGTGAGTTGGATGCCGCGCGCAGGTCGGAGGTGGAAGCGCTGCTGCAGCGCGACGCCGACGCCCGCGGACTGCTCGCGGATCTCAAGCTCGCGGCCCAGTCGCTGGCCGCGCTGCCCCGGGCCCGGGCCACCGACGAACTGATGGACCGGCTCCGCGAGCGCATGGAGCGGGCCGCTCTGCTCGGCGAGGATCAGGCCGTCGTCGCGGCACGATCGCCGCGGCGGTGGCTGCTCCGCGGGGTGTCTGCCGCGGCAGTGATCGGATTGACGCTGCTGGGCGGGTATCTGCTGCTGCCGGGCGGGGATCAGCCCGCGGCGGTCCACACCCTGGCGCGGCACGATGCGGCCTCCGAGGTCGACGCGGGTCGAAAGGTGATCCCCGGGGGACCGCTGGCGCTGGAGGGGCCGGCGAACGCGAAACCGGTGAACCCGGGCGATGGCCTGTCGGCCCTCACCATCGCCCCCCCCGACGAACCCAAGATGACCTCCAGGATGCGCGCCGGGCAGGAGACTGACGGTGACGCGGTAGTCACCGGGGTACCCGAAGGCAGGCATGCTCTTACGGGCAGCCAGCCTGCCGACGGTGTCGCTGCCGCACCGGCGGGGGATGCCAGCGTCGTTTCGACTGATGCGCTGTCCGTCCGCGTTTCCGGCGGAGCGAGCCGGCCCGGCTTCTCGGTGGATTCGGTAGCGGGCGCTACCTTCGCCGATGAACTCAAAGCCAACCAGCCGGCCGAGGTCATGGACGAGGTGGTGCTGGAACTGGCCTTCGCCGACCAGGACCAGTTGGACCAGGCGGTGGCGGCGTTGCGGCGGGAGGCGTTGCCGCCGATGACCTTTACGGCGGGCGTGGGGGGGCAGGCACCGCCTCCTGCGGCACGGCCGGTCCAGTCACCTGGCATGACCGGAGAGGAGCTTAAGCTGCTGCAGGTGGCGCCTGGCGACGGGCCGGCCGCTTCCCCGGCACCGACGGACGCGAATCGTTTCGAAGGGGAGGGGGTCGCGGGCGAAAGCGTGGCGGAGACCGAGGATGCTGCGCCGCTCAGGCGGCGGGAGGTGTTCGATTCGGCCGGCGACCGGGGCGTGATCCTGGGGGCCCGTGCCGCGGCGGATGTGGAGGATTTCAAAACGTCGTCGCCGCATCCGGTTTCCGAACTGACTATCCAGGTGTCCGACCAGGCCTCGCTGGAGCGGGCCGCGCAGGTGCTGGCCGACGTGCAGCGGCAGGCGGCGGGGGAGTCTTGGTACGCGACGGCGACGGGAAGCTCCACGGCGATCACCCACCTCCAGAAGGAAGTGGAGGATGTGGGGCGCGA
>CAYVVX010000407.1:1870-5470 GCA_964455315.1 uncultured Planctomycetales bacterium
GGCTGCCCGTATCGCCGCCGATGCTTGCCCGGCGGGTGCCGGTGATTGAGTCTCGATCGGCGGGGCCGGGTGGTGCGGATCGAAGCGAGGCCGCGAATGTTCCCGCCGGCGGCGACCTGCCCGTATTCACCCCGAACAAGCCGGCGGCAGCGCCGGAATCGCGCGTGGACGGTTCGCGCGCTGCCCGCGCGGCAGCATCGCCTGCTGAATCCCCGGCCGCCGAGTTGCCCGCGCGGGCGCCGCCACCGGCACCGCCTGCCGTGCAGGGGACCGCTTCGGTCGCGGCCTCCGAACCAGCGACGGAGTGGCGCCCCGATCGCGTGGCGGGGGCCGAGGGCCGGGACGGTGTGGCGGCGAAGGTCGGCGAATCGGGCGGCGGCGGGCAGCCCGCGCATCATCCGCTCCATCCTGCACAGATGGCCACGCGGGACAGGGAGGAATCGGCGGACGCGGGCGGCGGTTCCATCGACCGATCCGCCGGAGAGATCGGGTACCGGTCACTCTTCAACCGCATCGGCGAGTTGCTCCACCCGCTGCAATCGGCGGTCCGGCAGGAGGCCCCGGCCACCGCGCCGGCCGAGGATCAGTCGGCGGCCGCGGCGGAACGGCCGCGATTGAGGCTGCGGCTGATGATCTCTCCGCAACTGTTCGAGGGTGAAGCGGCCAGTCGTTCGGCGGAGTGAGCGGCGCGTGTCGCCCGGGTCTGATCGCCGGATGTGTTCGCGCTGCCTGGCCGGGGCAATCAGGAAGTCCGGTCGGTGAGCTCGCCGCGCAGGGCGTCCAACTGCTCCTCCGAGGCTCCCACCTCCCCGTAGATCTCCGCCACCAGCTCAGGCGTGAGCCGTGCGGCGTCCTCCGGGCGGGCGGCGATGAGCAGCCCGTTCATATCCACCGCGCCGGGGCTGACCAGGAGCTGATCCGGACCGGTGCCATACTGCCGGGGGCGATGGGCCGTGCGGGGGAAGAACCACACCAGCCACCGATCCGCGCGATACAGCGTGAACACGTTGGCCATCGGCTCGGGCGACGAAGGATGGACCCGGCCCCATGCGGCCAGGGCCCGCTCGGCCGCCTGAAGCAAGGGGGCTTTGCGAGTCGCGGTCAGCAGCACCACGCCGTAGCTGGCCCGGCTTCCGACGCGCGCCTCCACCGGATCATCCAGCGTCTTCGGCAGCCACGCCAGCGGGTCCGGGCTCATTCCGCGAAGCGCGTCGTCAAACCCCCTGACCAGCGCCGCTTCCACGGGTGCCGAGCCCACCGGGGCGATCTGCATGTGCAGATGGTCCGGCGCGGATGCTCCGCAACCCGGACCGTTGTACAGCACGGTGTACGCCCCCCGCAGCGCCTCGGCCACATCGAGCATCGCGGGCAGGGCGTCGGCGATGAGCTGCGGGCGGTGTTCGCGGGAGACCACCGTGTAATGGGGCTCAAAGATCGGCGCGGGGTTGCACAGGATCCACCAGTCGCCGAAGGCGACCGCGTGCTGTTCCGGGGGCAGTTGTGCCGGGCACAGGAAGCAGGGTCGGGCGGCCAGTGAAGCCTGATCGACCGGAGCCGCCGCACTGGTGGCCCGCCCGGGGTTGGACTGGATGGCCAGCTCGTCACCGGCGACGCGCACCCGCTTGACCGTCGCCCGGTTCAGCGCCGCGAGGGCTTCGCTCAGCCGGGACCACTCCGCCGCCTGCCGGCGCCACAGCTCCCGCAGCTTCTCCGGCAACGTGCCGGCCAGCTCCATCACGCGCGGACGGGTCATGAAGCCGCGGGCTCCCGCCGGCCGTTGCGACGTTGTCGGGCCAGGATTTCCAGGGTGCGGAGCCGATCCTTGTAGATGTCGTGCCGGTTGCGCACGGCCAGGGGCAGGTCGGCGTCGCTGTTGCCGGACCAGCGCCGGCAGAGGTAGATCGGCTCGAAGATGCGCCCCACGTGGTACTCACGGCTGATGCGAAGGCTCACCGCGTAGTCCTCTCCGTAGCTGACGTCAGGCAGGCCGACGCGCCGCAGCAGGGCGGTATCGAAGGCCCGCGGGGCACCGATGCCGTTGACCCGCAGAAGGTTGTTGGGTCCGTTGTCCGACGTCCACTCGCGATGGTCGACGATGCCCGGGGGCAGATCGTTCAGATCGAAATCGACCGTGCGGTAAGCGCCGACCACCATCGCGTAGGGGCCCTCGTGCAGCTTGTCCACGATGCGCTGGAGGGTGGTGGTGTCGGCGTAGAGGTCGTCGGAGTCGAGCTGTACGGCGTAGCGCCCGCACGACGCGGCGCTGACCCCGTGATACCAGCAGCCGCCGATGCCCAGTCCGGTCGACGGCGGCACCAGGTGGATCAGCCGCGGCTCTTCGGCCGCGAGTTTTTCCAGGATCGCGGTGGTGCCGTCGGTCGAGTGGTTGTCCACCACGATGACGTTGAACTCGAAACCGGTCTTCTGGGCCAGCGCGGAGCGGGCCGCTTCGGCGACGGTCTTGGCCCGGTTGCGGACCGGAATGATCACGCTGGCTTCGACCGGGAAGGGTTCGCTGGAAGGCTCGCAGCGCTTGAATGTCGGGGGCAGCCAGGCGCCGATCCGCTTGAGATGGGCGGTCATGGCCTGTTCCATCTCCGCCTGGGCCGGGGCGATGTTGGGCATCAGGTAGTCGAACTGGCGGGCCCCGCTGGGCCGGTCGTCGCGTCGGACGCAGCGGTACAGCGGCTCGGGGATGCGCACGGGGAGCACGCCCTGCGAAACTCGCAGCCGCAGATCGTACAGGGCGGCATAGTCGTAGCCGGGAAGCGGGCCGTCGCGACGCACGGCTTCGCGCAGGGCATCCACCGACCAGCAGGTCACCGGGCCGAACTGGAAGCTGTCGCGCACGCTGCCGACCTGGTAGTCGATGGTGGGGTGCTCAGCCGGGCCCGCGGGGGTGTCCTCGATGAAGTCCGCGTGGAGCAGCGGCGCGCCGGTGTCCTCGGCGGCGGCGACGAAGCGGCGGAAGGTCTGGGCGGTGAGCCGCACCCCGGCGTCGGCCTGAACCATGACCAGGTAAGGGGTCCGGGCCTCCTCGACCAGCCGATTGATGGCGGCGGTGCCGAACGGGCGGTCGGTGGGAATGTCCCCGGCGTCTTTGCCGTCCGGACCCAGCCGGATCACCCGGGCAGGCCATTCCGAGGCTCCCGGCTCGAACTCCGGCATCGGGGTCGGGGTTCCCGCCGGGGAGGGCCCGGCGGAAATGACGATCATGCTGAAGGGTTGCACCAGCGGGAATCCTCCGGTCCGCTCGGGCCAGCTCTCGGCTCGCCTGTCTGAGGGGACGCAGGGGGATCATGATAAGGGATTCCCCGCCGTTTCCAAGCGCCGGGCAAACGGCGCGGCGTCTTGTTGAGGCCAGCCTTTTCCGCTAACCTTCCTCAGCCCGCTGCCGGTTCGCCCGGGCTCATGGGATGCCCCGTCGGGCCGGATGAGTGGACCAACGTCTCAAGGAGTGAGCCGATGGTGACCAGAAAATGCCAGGAGGGCGGAAACGCGGTTTCATTCAGGTTGAGAAAGATCCGGTCACGCCGAGTACCTGTCATCCTGGGGCTGTTGCTCCTGATGGGCGGAGGCTGTGACAGCACCGGCAAGACC
>CAYVVX010000408.1:0-2795 GCA_964455315.1 uncultured Planctomycetales bacterium
GGCGGCGCGGGTCGCGACCTCCGACGCGGACGCACTGATCCGCGCCGTGCGCGAAGCCTGGGACACGCTCCCCACGGCTTCACCCCGCGGCATCGTCGCCAGCTCCGTTCAACCGGAGGCGCTTCGCAAGCTGCGCGAGGCTCTGACCCGCAGCGACCTGCCCATGCCGCTGGCCATCAGGGAGGACATCGAGCCGCCCATTCCCGCGGACGTCGACGAACCGGATCGCGTCGGTTCCGACCGTCTCTGCGTCGCGGCCGCGGCCTACGCCAACGTGAAAGCCGCCTGTGTCGTTGCCGGCTTCGGCACCGCGGTGACCGTCGACCTGGTGTCCGACAACGGCGTGTTCCTGGGCGGCACCATCTCGCCCGGGATGGCGCTGGCGGCACGAGCGCTGCACGAGCACACCGCCCTGCTGCCCCTGGTCGAGATTGATGCGCCGACGGAGACGCTCGGCAAGGACACCGAGAGTGCCATCCGCAACGGCGTCTTTGCCATGCTGGTCGGCGGGCTCCGCGAGATCACCGAGCGCTATGCCACCGAGATCGGTAAGTGGCCAATGCTTATCGCCACCGGCGGCGATGCGCCCGCCATCGCCACCGTGTGCGACTTCATCGACCGGGTGGTGCCGGACCTGTGCCTCGACGGGGTCGCATTGGCGCTGGAGCGGCACCTCGAAGACCTGGACAACTCCTGATACCCTTGCCTTCATGGCTTCAGAGCCATCCACAACCGAACCACGCTGCCGGGCGGCCTGCCTGACCGGCACCGGCATCGGCGGCGTCGCCGTGATCCGAATCTTCGGTCCCGCGGCCTCGCGCCGGATCGCCTCCTGCCTGGACCCGCCCATCGAAACATCGCCGCTTCATCCGGATCGGCTTTCGCTGCGCCGCATCGTCGAGGGCGGCGACATCATCGACGAAGCCCTGGTGACCATCCGTGCGGATGATCGGGGTCGCGAAGTGATCGACCTGTGCCCGCACGGCGGGCGCAGGATCGTCGAACGGGTGCTGATGCTGCTGCGCGACCGGGGCATTGACCTCGTGCCGGCCGAGACCCTGCTGGCGCTGGACGATACCTTCAGTCCGCTCGACCGCGCCCTGGCCCCATCACTGATGCGCGCCAAGACGCCGGCGGTGGCCGCCTGGCTGGCGGAGTTCCCCCATCGCTTCGAGCGGCGGCTGGATGCCCTCAAAGCCGCCCTACGGGAGAACCGCCTCGCGGATGCGGAATCATTGCTGCGGGCCTGGCTGGCGGAAACCGAACCCACCCGGCTCCTGGTCGAGGGCATCCGCGTCGTCCTCGCCGGGCCGCCCAACGCCGGCAAGTCCACGCTGGCCAATGCTCTCGCGGGTCGCGACCAGGTCATCGTCAGCGAGCTGCCCGGCACCACCCGCGACTGGGTGGAGCTGCCCGGCGCTGCCGACGGTGTTCCACTGGGCGTCGTCGACACCGCGGGCACTCACGAAACCGCCGATCCCCTGGAATACGATGCCATTCGCCGGGGCGGCGGACAGGTCGCGACGGCTGACCTGGTGCTCTGGCTGCAGGACGGCTCGCGGCCGCCGCCGAGAAGCCGCGACGGTATGCCGTCGGCTGTGGAATACCTGAAGCCGCAACGGATACTGCGTGTGATCACCAAGGCCGACCTCCCGCGACACCCGGATTGGGACGATGATTTCCAATGGATGAAGCCGGGGACGGCGTCGCTCAGCGTACATCGGGATCCCGAGGTCCGCGGGCTCCGGCGGCAGATTCTGGAGACCCTGGGGCTGACCGGCTGGCGGGCTCTCGACGGCGTGCCCTGCCCCGGACTCGCGGAAGCCATCAGGCTGGCATTATCGGAACTGGATCAGGCGCCGGGGGCCGCGGTCTCGGCTGCGTCCCCCCTGGAAACGTGGTGGAAGGCGGAGTTTTCCTGAACGCTGCCGGAGGGGCGATATAATATGAAGAAGGTGCCTGTCCACCAGGGCGACAGCCCGGTGGTTGCTCAACAGGCAAAGGCTTCTTAAGGTACCGATGGGCAAGGGTCCGAACTTCGAGGTGGGCCCGCACACGCAACCCAAGCTGGCAACGGCCGGAGTCTGGCTCGATGGCTGACACAATCAGCGAAACACAAATCGGACGTCTGGCCATCGACCGGAAGCTGGTGACGCCGGATGAACTCCAGGCCTGTCTCGAACAGCAGAAAACCCTGGCCAAGGACGGCAAGCGGTTGCCTCTGGCGGAAATCCTGGTCAAGAGCGGCTACGTGACCCGCTCGCAGCTTCAGCGCCTGGACGCGGACATGGATGACTCCATCGCCAGCAAGGCACAGCAGATCCCCGGGTTCCAGATCATCGGGAAACTGGGGGCCGGGGCCATGGCCACCGTCTTCAAGGCCCGCCAGCTCAGCCTGGATCGCACCGTGGCGATCAAGGTGCTGCCCAAGAAGCTGGGCGACAACCCCGAGTTCGTCGAACGGTTCTACCGCGAGGGTCGTGCCGCCGCCCGGCTGAACAACAACATCGTCCAGGCCATCGACGTCGGTGAGGCGGGCGGCTACCACTACTTCGTGATGGAGCACATTGACGGCAAGACCGTCTACGACGACCTGGCCGCCGGCAAGCGCTATTCCGAGAAGGACGCCATCGAGATCGTCATCCAGGTCGCCCGGGCCCTCGAGCACGCCACCGAGCGCGGCTTCATCCACCGTGACGTCAAGCCCAAGAACATCATGCTCACCCAGAACGGCGTGGCCAAGCTCGCCGACATGGGCCTGGCCCGTGAGACCAGCGACATGAAGGCGGCCATGG
>CAYVVX010000408.1:2805-5466 GCA_964455315.1 uncultured Planctomycetales bacterium
ACATCAGCCCCGAGCAGATCCGCGGCGAGGTCAACATCGACTTCCGCGCGGATCTCTATTCGCTGGGGGCGACCTTCTATCACATGGTCACCGGCCGCCTGCCCTTCGAGGGCACCACCCCCTCGGCGGTCATGCACAAGCACCTGAAGGAACCGCTGGTTCCGCCCGACCACGTGATCTCGACGCTGTCGGCCGGCGTCGGAGAAGTCATCGAGACCATGATGGCCAAGAAGAAGGAAGAACGATATAGTTCCGTCGCCGATCTGATCTCCGATCTGGAAGCCATACGCCGCGGTGAGCCGCCCCTGCACGCTCGCAAGCGCTATGACGCCAGCCTGCTGCAAGGTCTCGCCGACAGCGGCGAGGTGGTGGAATCCGCCCCAATTCAAACCGACGAGGACCACGCCGTCCGCGGCGTGCCCCTGGTCTGGATTTTCGTGATGGGAGCGCTGCTGGGGCTGTCCGTCCTCTTTAATGTCATCCTGCTGCTGGTGAAATGATGCCCCGGCACCTCCGCGCTACCCTGCGCTAAGCTCCTTGCTTCCTTGAACCTAGAATCCGCCCCGGGGCAGACGGGATTCCGACACCGATGATACGCCAGGACATTTTATCGCTCCTTCGGATGGCTGAGACCGCGAGCACAGCAGCGGTCACCATCCCGGTATCTAAAGTGCCCATCTTTACATACCGACATAGAGGGGCTGAATTCTCGTTGGAATGCGCATTTTGTGATTGCATTTATCGGCCGTTGTGCTATATGCTTACTCTGAACACGGCGTAGCAGGGCATTGCGCCGGTCGATAGGTGCTCACTTCCCCCGCCACTCGGCGAGGCGCCAATCCGACCGACCAGGCCCACACGGATGAAGCGCCGCGTTTAATACGGAGCTCAAGGATGAGTTCCCTTGTATGTGCCGGCACGGATGCTCGCTCTTCCTCGCCGGACCACAAAGCGATCACGACTGTTGCCGCCTCTTGGGGTGGAAGTCCCCAGTGGCTCCTGTTGCGCGGTGGTGGACCCGCCCGCACAACGGGATAAAGCACGGTGGACGCCGCGCCGACTTCGCGTCTGCGCTGCGCCTGAATCGCGACGGGTTGTGGGAACGTGGTGTGTCCGGGAGGCCAATTCATGCCGTCACCCAAGAATCAGGCGCAGTCCCTGTGGAAGAAATTCCTGAGAACCCGCAGTGACCAGTATCGCAACCTGCTGGTTGAGCATTACGCCCCGCTGGTTCATATCCAGGCGGCGCGTCTGTCCCGCAAGCTGCCCGCCCAGATCGGCTACGACGAGATCTGCAGCGCCGGCTACGACGGGCTCATCGAGGCGGTCGAAAGCTATGACCCCGAACGCAAGGCCAAGTTCGAAACCTTCTGCCAGCAGCGCATCATCGGTGCGGTCATGGACTGGCTGCGCAGTCTCGACCCCCAGTCCCGCACCGTGCGCACCTTCGAGAAGCGCCGCCTGAGCGTGCGCGAGATGCTCGACGCCGAACTTGGCCGCCCCCCCATGCACGACGAGGTCGCTCGCCGCATGGGTATCACCCTGGAACGCTACGATCAGCTCGCCCGCATCTCCCAGCTCGGGCGTGAGGTTCACTTCTCCGCCATGGACCCCAAGAACAATGGCGACGGCCGGGGCCGCACCAGCGAGCGGGCCTGGGACATCGGCGACCCCCACCAGACCGATCCGACCGCCAAGATGGCCCGCTCCATGCTGACCGAGTTCATCACCCGGGGCCTGAGCCGCGAGGAACGCCTGGTGCTCATCCTCTACTACTACGAAGACCTGACCATGGCCGAGATCGGAGCCGTGCTCGCCCTGTCCGAATCCCGCGTCAGCCAGATCCACAAGGACGTGATCATGCGCCTGCGCAACCGGTTCAAGGGCAAGCTCGAGGAAGAGCTGGTGGCCTGACAGCGCTGTGGAAAACGCCGGTGCGGATTCACCGGCGTTGATGCCCCGGCGGTATCGACTAGAATCCGGGCATGCGCCGAAACATCCGGCTCCTGCTCGCGTACGACGGCACCGATTTCCACGGCTGGCAGAAGCAGCCGGGGCTGCGGACGGTGCAGGATCAGGTCGAACAGGCCATCCGCCGCGTGGCTCGGCATCACATTGTCCTGACCGGCTCGGGACGGACGGACGCCGGCGTCCATGCGGCCGGACAGGTGGCGAATTTCCACACCACCGCGGACATTCCCTGCTGGAACCTCAAGGCGGCGATCGGAAGCCGCCTGCCCAAGGACATCTCCCTTCGTCAGGTGGATGAGGTTCCGCTCTGCTTCCGTTCCAGCCAGCATCCCCTCTCCAAGCTCTACCGCTACACCATCTACAACCATGCCAACCGCCCCGTCGAGCGCCATCGCCAGCGATACGCGTACCATTTCTGGCATCCGCTGGACGAGTACCGCATGGCCGAAGCCGCACACGAACTGATCGGAAGGCATGACTTCGCCGCCTTTGCCAGCAAGGGCAGCGAACGCGAGACCACCGTGCGGACCATCCTCCGGCTGGACGTCTATCGCCACTACGAGGAAATGCGCATCGATGTCGAGGGCACCGGTTTCCTCTACAACCAGGTCCGCAACACGGCCGGCACGCTGATCGAGATCGGGCGGGGGCACTGGGAGCCGGAGTACATTCGCGAGATCCTGGAGAGCT
>CAYVVX010000409.1:0-5462 GCA_964455315.1 uncultured Planctomycetales bacterium
CAGCGCAGCTTGGCCTTCTTGCGCACGATGGCCATCCGCGTCTCCAGGCAGGGCGTCTCGATCCGGGCCACCAGGCCCCAGTTGAAGCGGCTGACCAGCCGGTCCTCCAGCTTGGGAATGCCGGTCGGTGATTCGTCGGCCGAGAGGATGATCTGCTTCTGGGACTGGAACAGCGTATTGAACGTGTGGAAGAACTCGTCGCGGCTGCGCTCGGCGGCGCCGAGGAACTGGATGTCGTCGATAACCAGGGCATCGACGTGGCGGTAGCGGTAGCGGAACTGGTGGATGGCCCCGCGCTCGATGGCCTCGACGAAGTGGTTGGTGAACGTCTCGCAGGAGATGTACAGGATCCTGGCGCCCGGCTCGACGGTGAGGATCTTGTGGCACACCGCCTGGAGCAGGTGGGTCTTGCCCAACCCCACGTCGCCGTGGATGAACAGGGGGTTGTAGACCCGTCCGGGGCTGTCCGCGACGGCCATGCAGGCGGCGTGGGCGAGCTGGTTGCAGGGGCCGGTCACGAAGTTGTCGAAGCTGTAGTCGCCGTTGAGGATGAGGTGATCTTCGGCCTCGAAGGACAGGGGGATCTCCCGCGGCGGCTGGGGGGGCGGAGCGATGAAGGCCACCGAGACGAGCCGGCCGGTCACCTCCTGGGCGGCGGCGTTGAACGGACCCTGGCACTGGCTGACCAGGTACTGGTGTTGGGCGGCGTCGGCGACAGGGACGCTGATCCGCCCGAACTGGATCTCGGCGGGCTCCAACTGTTGGAACCAGGCGCGGAACAGCTCGGGGTACCTGCCCCGGAAGGTGGAGAGGATATTGCTCCAGGATCGGTCGCTGACGCTGGCCATGAGGGTGCCGCTCTCGTGATGCGATGCCGGAACCGCGCGCAGGCCGCATCGTGCGGGCGCGCCGAGGCCCACAGGCGCATGATCGAACAAAACAGAAACCAGGAGAAAAAGAACGGCTGATTGGCCGTGTCGCATCCCTGCGGATCGCATTATATGGACGGGCTTTGAAAAAGCCAGCCCCAATATGTGGGTGACGGCAGACGCTTCTATCCCAAGAGCGCGTGGGCCGCCGTGGGATGGGTGACGCCGACGGCGGGGATGGGGATGCCCCGTGTTCCCGGCCGGGAGCGCACTTATAATGAAGCGCATGAACACCCCGGAGCGTAAAGTGGGCCCCGAATCGCCCCTGCCTCACGACCCGCCGCCGACCGACGGCGATTCCCCGCCGGCACGGCCGGTCGCCGCCGCGGGGCTCTCCCTGCCGGAGAAGATTCGCCACCTGCCCAAGAGCCCCGGGGTCTACCTGTTCAAGGATCGCAAGGGCGTCGTCCTGTACATCGGCAAAGCCATCGATCTGCGCAGCCGGGTGAGCAGTTACTTCCAGGCCTCGGCCGACCTGCTGCGCACGCGCGGCCCGGACATCGCCCGTATGATCAACATGGTCGCGGACATCGACTTCCTCGACTGCGAGACGGAAGTGGATGCCCTGCTGACCGAGAACCGGCTGATCAAGGACATCCAGCCGCAGTTCAACGCCAGCCTCCGCGACGACAAGTCCTTTCCCTACCTGGAGATCACCACCGGCGACGACTTTCCCGGCGTCTACGTCACCCGCACCCCGCGCATCAAGGGCAGCAAGCTCTACGGGCCGTTCACCAACGCGGCCGGGCTGCGCGAGGCGGTCAACGCGATGCAGAAGGTGTTCAAGTTCCGCACCTGCGAGCTGGACATCATCGACGGCGACGAGACCCGCCGGCACTTCCGCCCCTGCCTGCTGCACGCCATCAACCAGTGCACGGCGCCATGTGCCGACCTGGTGTCGAAGGAGGCGTATCGCGAGGATGTCGAGAAGCTTAAGCGGTTCCTGGCGTCCAAGCGCAGCGTGATCCTCCGGCAGATCAAGGCGGAGATGCTGAAGGCGGCCGAGGACAAGCGCTACGAGGAGGCGGCGAGGCTGCGCGACCAGATGAAGGCGATGGAGTCGCTGTCGCTGTCGGGTTCGCCGGAGGTGGACGTGCAGCCGGAGGTGTTCTACATCGACCCGCGCGAGGGGCTGGAGAAGCTGCGCAAGGTGCTGGGGCTCGAGCAGACGCCGCGCACGCTGGAAGGCATCGACATCGCCAACCTGCACGGCGGCGAGTCCTGCGGCTCGCTGGTCTGCTTCATCGACGGCAAGCCGTTCAAAGCGGGCTACCGCCGCTTCAAGATCAAGACCGTCGAGGGCATCGACGACTACGCCATGATCCGCGAGGTGGTCACGCGGCGCTATCGCTACGCGGCCGGCGGCGAGGAGCTGTATCCCGACGTCATCCTCATCGACGGCGGGCTGGGGCAGCTTCACTCGGCGATGGCCGCGTTCGCGGAGATGCACGTTCGACCGCCGATGGTGATCTCGCTCGCGAAGCGCGAAGAGGAGATCTACATCCAGGCGAAGAGCAAGCCGATCCGGCTGCAGCGCAACAACGCGGCGCTGCGTCTGCTTCAGCAGGTGCGCGACGAGGCCCATCGCTTCGCCCAGCATTACCATCACATCCTCCGGCGCAAGCGCACGTTCGACGAGGACGTGGCGGCGGGCAAGCGGCCGCCGCCGCGCCGGCGGCGTTGATGCGAAGGTGGCGGCCGGGAGCTGGTGGCACATGGTGAGAGTGCCGGGCCGGTTCGCTGCGGGCGGTGGGTTCGAATTGGGTTCGATTTTGTGGGGGACGAGGATGGAATCGGCGTTTTCTGGGGTGAAAACGCGGTTTCGGTGGCTTCGTTTGGCGAAAAAAAATCGAGTCAGCTACCAGCTTTCGGCTGTCGGCAAGAGCGGGAAATGAACCACGGAGACACAAAGACACCAAGGGGAATGGGATGGGAGATGCATGGAAACGGGGAAGTGCTGTTGAGCGAGTGCTGGGATGGTGGCGGTTCGGCATGAGCGGGTTCCTCCCTGTTGGGGGGAACGTGGCGGGGGTTCCGGAAGAAGGCATTGAACCGCAGAGGCGCTGAGGACGCGAAGAAGAAGGGGGAGGGGAAGTGATGAGGAAGTGCTGAGTGCTGAGGAGGAGGCTGTTGGCGGTCAGCTGTCAGCTTTCGGCCAGATGGGGCGGGATGAAGGCTCATGGAGGGGGTATGATAGAGCAGGAGCCATGCATGACGGGCTCCGCATGAGGTGGGGTGGCGAGGGCGGGCGGCGAGACGCGATGGGATGGCAGCGGGAGGTATCGGAAATGATCCGGATGCACCTTCCCGACACCGCCGTCTGCCTGCAATGCGGCTACTCGCTCCGGGGGCTCACTGAAGCGCGCTGCCCGGAGTGCGGTGGGCCGTTCGATCCGGCGAACCCGCTGAGCTGGCAGGATCCCTCGGTCCTGAGCCCCATGCAGCGCCGCCTCGCCGCCTACCGTCTCCCGCCGCCCCGATGGGAGATCGCTCTCGCGTGCGTGCTGACCATCCTGACCTGGGTGGCCGTTTACCTGCTCGCGGACATGGCACGGATGAGTGAACTCCTGGCACCAGTGATCTGCATTGCGCTGGTGATACTGTTGTTCCGGCCGGTGATGTACGTGCTGACCGGCGATGTACTGCCGCCTTACGTGATCACGGTGTGTCGTCGCGACGGGGCCCAAAGACAGCGGTACTGGTGGGCCCAGCCGCTCTGTGCGCTGCTGATGGTGCTATCCCTGACGGCCGGCCATTTCATCTTTCCCTCACGAAGCCCGGCCAGGCTCCACTTGAGTCGGTCGGCCATGCAGCGAAAAGCTGAAGCCGTGCTCACCGCCGGGCGGGTGGAAAACCAGTTCCAGTGGGTAGGGCTGATACGCTTTCGACGCATCGCGGCACTAGTCGACGGGCAGGTCAAGTTCGAGTACGCCCCCGGCGAGGCGATCATGTACGATCCGGAGGGCGTGTCCGGGCGGGGGACGTGGTATTTCAAAAGCTGGTAGCCGTGACGGCGAACATGCTTGGCCGTGCCGCTACTTCTTCACCTTCCACACCGGGGAATCGACGCGGTCTTCGCGCATGATCTTCACGGCCCGGGCGACCACATCGGGATGCTCGGCGGCGATGTCGTGCTTTTCGCCGACATCCTTCGAGAGGTCGTACAGCTCGATCGGCTTGCGGACGTTGCGGATGGCCTTGTAGTCGCCGATGCGGACGGCCTGGGCGAAGCCGGCGCCTTCGTGGAACTCCCAGTAGAGATGATCGTGCTCGGGGGCTTTCCCGCCGGTCAGCAGGGCCAGCATGGACAGGCCATCGATGTTCTTCGGAGCCTTGGCGCCGGTAAGCTCGGCCAGCGTGGGCAGCACGTCCCACATGGCCCAGACGTGGTCGCTGACCTGCCCGGGTTCAATCCTGCCTTTCCACCGGGCGATCAATGGCGCGCGGATGCCGCCTTCGTAGAGGTCTGACTTGTAACCGCGCAACGGCTTGTTGCTCTCGAAGAAGTCGGGCCCTTTGCCGCGCTGCGGCCCGCCGTTGTCGCTGGTGAAGAAGACGAGGGTCTGCTCCGTCAATCCCAGGTCGTCCAGCAGTTTCAGCATCCTGTCGATGTCGCGATCCATCCGCGTCACCATGGCGGCGATGGTCTTGTCCTGTTTCGACCAGTCCCTGTCCGCATACGGGCCAAGATCGGGCACCTCGAAGGTCGCGTGCGGAATCGTGTAGGGCACGTACAGGAAAAAGGGCTTGTCCCTGCTGCGGTTGATGAAGCCGAGGGCCTCTTCCGTCATCAGATCGTGGGAGTACTGCCCGCGACCGCCACTCATGTTGCCGGGCAGGGGCACCTTCTCCTCGTTCCGCCAGAGATAGTCGGGGTAGTAGGTGTGGGCGTGGGCCTGGTTCAGGTAGCCGAACCAGAAGTCGAAGCCCTGCCGGGTGGGCAGGCCGGTGGTTTCGGGCTCGCCGAGGCCCCACTTGCCGACCATGCCGGTGGTGTAGCCGACGGTCTTGAGCACCTCCGCGACGGTCACGTCCTCCGGCAGCAGCGGCACGCGCCCGCCCTGCGGATCCTTGTTGGCCCGGACGCGGGTGTGCCCGGTGTGCTGGCCGGTCATCAGGCAGCTTCGCGTCGGGGCACATACGGCCGAGCCGCAGTAGAACTGCGTGAAGCGGATGCCCTCTTTCGCCAGCCGGTCGACGGTCGGGGTCATGATCTTCTGCTGGCCGAAGCTGCCGATCTCGGCGTAGCCCAGGTCGTCGGCCATGATCCAGATGATGTTGGGGAGTCGCTCTGCGCCGCGGGCGGCCGAAGCCAGGGCGAGACAGGCGAGAACGGCAATTGAGAGCAAACGACGCATGGGGAGCCTCCGGGCGGCGGAAGACATACAACGGCAGGACTTTAACCGGGAACGGGGATCTCTGCCATGTGGAACCTGAGGTGAAGGGACGGTTCACCCTCCAGATGCAAAAAAGAGCGCACCACGGAGAAACTATGAATGCCGGGGCTCCCGGTTTGGGCTATCCTTCGGGATC
>CAYVVX010000410.1:0-721 GCA_964455315.1 uncultured Planctomycetales bacterium
ATCGGGCCCGGGCCCCGCGGCTCCCCCGTTCTGGACATACCAGGCGCGGTTGCCGGTGCTATCCGGGACGGTGGTTTCGAAGTGCTCCGCCTCGACCACCACGAGGCCGCCGGTTTCAAGATGCGGCGCGGCCCACGCCCATGACTGCATCAGGAGGCCGGCCGGCACTGCCCATCGCATGACGCTCATCATCTTCCCATCCATTCCGGAGGTTTGCCGATCCGCGATCCATTCATGATACCACAAGTCCGGCCGGGATTACGAGGGCGCGGATTCGGCCAAACCCTCGCGAAATCGATCGATCCTGAGGACGATGGGGTGGCTACGCGGGAGGGGTCAGGATGGTTGCAGGGCAGATTTGCGATGTGAGATTTCAGAGGAAGAGGAAGCGACGCGGCGACGGCCTCGGAGAGGGCAGAGGCTCCGCGGGAAGCGGCGGAAGGGGGCGCCGCCACGGAGAAGTCTTCGCGCGACGTGAAGACCCGATTGGATCACATCAAGGAGCCATGCCGCCCGCTCGTGAGATCACTTGTAGAGCAGATATCGCCGCCGCTGGCTCTTGAACCGTTCGATGCCGTCGTCCCAGGCGCGGAGGATGTCTTCGAGGGGGCGGTTGCGTTCGAAGAGGCGGCGGATCTCGTCGGTGCCGCAGACCTTGTCGAACATGTTGTCGCGGGGGGATCCGAAGAGGGTGATGGAGGGGTAGAGCTCGCGGACCACG
>CAYVVX010000410.1:731-1265 GCA_964455315.1 uncultured Planctomycetales bacterium
ATGTGAAACTGGATGGCGGTCAGGTGGGCTTTGGGCGGGTCGGTGAGCATGATCTGCACGCCGCCGCAGGCCTGCTTTTCGTAGCGGGTGTAGTAGGGCTGGTAATAGGTGGGGCGGAAGTGGACGCCGGGCAGGTTGCGGGCGTTGAGGGCGGCCGCGAACTTCTCGGCGTCGATGCCGGGGGCGCCGGCCAGCTCGAAGGGCAGCGGGTAGCCGACGCCCTCGTTGATCGCCTGGAGCTCGCCCATGATGCCGGTGGCGGCGTAGAAGAGGGAGGTTTCCCAGCGGGGAATGTGCGGCGAGGGCGGCACCCAGGGCAGCCTGGTGTCGCCGTAGGTCATGGACCGTTCCCATCCGCGCATGGCGATGACGGTGAGGTCGCAGGAGCCGCCCCCCTCGAGCCACTTTTCGCCGTTGATCATGCGGGCCAGCTCGCCGCAGGTCATGCCGTAGACGTAGGGGATGGGCAGGTAGCCGACGAAGGACTTGAACTTGAGGTCCAGCGGACGGCCCTCGATGCGGTCGCCGCCCAGG
>CAYVVX010000410.1:1275-5459 GCA_964455315.1 uncultured Planctomycetales bacterium
ACGACGAAGGGGATCTTGTGCTCGGCGGCGGCGGACATGGCCGCGGCCATGGTGCTGATGTAGGTGTAGGAGCGGGAGCCGTTGTCCTGGATGTCGTAGACGAGGACGTCGATGTCCCTGAGCATCCCGGCGGTGGGCTTGCGGGTGGCCCCGTAGAGGGAGAAGGTGGGTACGCCGGTGACGGAATCGGTGGCGTCCTCGATCTTGTCGCCGGCGGGGGTGTCGCCGCGGACACCATGCTCGGGCCCGTAGAGGGCGGCGAGCTGGAGGCCCCCGGCCCGGTGGAGGACGTCGACGGTGCTGCGCAGGTCGACGTTGATGCCGGTGGGGTTGGTGATCAGCCCGACGCGCTTGCCGAGGAGGGGTTTGAATCCTTCGGCCGCGAGGACATCGATGCCGGGCAGGACGGGCGGGGCGTCGGCGAAGCGGATTTCGGCGCGGGCGGGGAGGGGGAGGAGCAGGGTGAGAAGGGCGGCGGTCGGGACGATAGTGGCCAGCAAGGAGCGCATGGTTAATTCTCCCTCAAGGTGATGGTGACCTACGGGAAGTATACTCGCGAATCCGGGGCGATGCCGCGCCAGGGCATCATAGCCGGGGTAGAATCAGGCAGTGGTTGGGGAGGGTGGCGTGAGGTGAATCATGTGGCCATTCAGAAAGCGGGGGATCGATCTCGAACATTTGATGCGGCAGGTGGCGGATGCTCCACCGGCGAAGCAGTGGACAAATCTGCTGATCCTTCACATGACGCACGCGAGTATCGCCGAGATCGACCTGTGCTCGGATGAGCCGTTGCCGCGACTGGACGAATGGGGCCGCTGGAATCGACATCAGGAGCTTCCGAGCTTCGACGAGGTGCTGGCCCGGTTCAGGGAGATGGTGGCGCCAGACGGATCGCCGATGTCGCCGGAAGTCTCCGAGATCCAGTTTGTAATCGGCGGGGAAGCGGTCTGGGTTCGGGCGGTGCTGACCGAGCATGAGGGCGTCGCAACCCTGCGGATCTCCATGAGAAAGTCCGGACTGTGGCACTATGGCATGAAGACCACGCTGCGCGAGCGGGGGCGTTGGGGCAGGTGGAAAGAGTATGAAACGATCAAGACGGTGGCGGTGCCGAAGGTGTCCGCGAGCGTGCTTGCCCACGAGATCGCGCCCCGCGGGAGGTGGTATGGGTATCTGCTCGGGATGCATATGCACCGGACGCGGACGAGTGATTGCACGCTGAGCACGGAGCAGGCGTTGCCACCGGTCGGGGATTGGCCCTGGGATGAGCCGTTGCCGCCGTTTGCCGAGGTGATTCAGGAATTGCGGGTGTTGTGCGGGGATACCGGCGGGGACGCGCGCGAGGGGCGGTTTGGCGTGGATCTGGTGGGCGGTCGGGCGGAGGTGCGGGTTGAGTTCGATGGGGCGGAAGGGGCGACGCTGCGGTTGGAGCCGGTTACGCGAAAGGACTGAGCGGGGGGCTGGTCGGCGGGCTGAAGCCCGCGGCTCTTTGTTTGCGTCGATGAATTGACGCACTCCCGGGTTCACTCATGACGCAAGAGGCATCACTTCTTCTTCATCGCCTTCGCGCCGATGTCGCGGCGGAAGTAGGCGCCGTCGAACTTGATGAGGTCGGCGGCGGCGTAGGCCTTGCGCTGGGCGTCGGGGAGGGTGTCGCCGATGGCGGTGACGCCGAGGACGCGGCCTCCGTTGGTGAGCACGCGGTCGTTCATTCCGCGGGTGCCGGCGTGGAAGACCACGGTGTCGGGCAGGGCTGCGGCGGCGTCGAGGCCGGTGATGGGCTTGCCGTTGGTGTAGTCGCCGGGGTAGCCGCCGGCGGAGACGACCACGCAGATCGAGGGGCGCGGATCCCAGTCGAGGGTGATGGTGTCGAGCTTGCCATCGATGACCGCGTCGAAGACGTCGACGATGTCGCTGCGCAGGCGCATCATGAGCGGCTGGGTCTCGGGGTCGCCGAAGCGGCAGTTGAACTCGATGACCTTGGGCCCGCCGGCGGTGAGCATGAGCCCGGCGTAGAGGATGCCCTTGTACTCGATGCCGTCGGTGCGCATGGCGTCGAGGATGGGGACCAGGATCTCGGATTCGATGCTGTGGAGCAGCTTTTCGTCGAGCAGGTCGGTGGGGGAGTAGGCGCCCATGCCGCCGGTGTTGGGACCGGTGTCGTTTTCGCCGATGGGCTTGTGATCCTGGGCGTTCTCCATGACGTAGATGGTCTGTCCGTCGACGAAGGCCAGGACGCTGACTTCCGGGCCGGTGAGGCGCTCCTCGACCAGGACCATGTCGCCGGCGGTACCGAAGACACGATCGACCATGATCTTCTCGAGGGCCAGGATGCCGGCGGCGGGATCGTCGCAGACGATGGCGCCCTTGCCCCTGGCCAGGCCGGTGGCCTTGATGACCACGGCGCCGTCGCGGCTGGCGACGTAGGTGCGGGCGTCGCGGAACTTGGTGAAGGCGCGGCTCTCGGCGGTGGGAATGGAGCGGTGGCGCATGAGTTCCTTGGCGAAGGCCTTGTCGCCCTCGAGCCTGGCGGCGGTCTTGTTGGGGCCGAAGGCACGGATGCCGGCGGCGGCGAGCTGGTCGACGAGCCCCAGGCAGAGGGGGTCTTCGGGCCCGACGACGACCAGGCCGACCTGCTCGTTCTTCGCGAAGCGGACCAGGCCGGTGACGTCGTCGGCGGGGATGGCGACGTTCTCGGCGAGGGTGGCGGTGCCGGCGTTGCCGGGGGCGACGAAGAGCTTGCTGACGCGCGGGGAACGGGTCATCTTCCAGGCGAGGGCGTGTTCCCTGCCACCGCTGCCGACCAACAGGACTTTCATCGGGTACTCCAGGGTGTTCATCCGGGGGACGGTTTTCAGGGATGGTAGTGGCTGGGCAGGTGTTGTAAAGGCGCGGTGCGGGAGCGGCCGAGCGGGAGCACCGGGCCCCGGGTCAGGGCTGGCAGGGGGGTTTACGCGGCCGGTCGGATCGATCAGAATCCGCGGTCCGGTCGCAGGCCGATGGTGTTTTTTCCGATAACTCACCCATTCCCGCTGTATGACCGCCCCTTTCGCGTGTCGGGGGCGGCAGGCAGGCGGGTTACCGGACGCCGAGGATGATCGCAACGAGTCCAGAACTGCTGATGGCTGCGCCGGTGACCACCTGGTCGGAGATCCTGGCGGATTTCTGGCCGGCCGGGCTGATTGCGTTCGCGGTCTCGCTGGCGGCGACGCCGCTGGCGAAGGCGGTGGCGCTGCGCTACGGGATCGTGGACCGTCCGGATGCGTTCCTGAAGCCGCACGGGAAGCCGATTCCGTACCTGGGCGGGGCGGCGATTTTCCTGGGCTGGCTGGCCGGTCTGCTGGCGATGGCGGCGCTGAACGTGGTTCCGTTGCGGACGTCGATGATCGTGGGGATCGCGCTGGCCGGCGGGGCGATCATGCTGGTGGGGCTGTTTGATGACATGCGAGTGATGAGCCCGCGGATCAAGCTGCTGGCCAACGTGGCGGTGGCGCTGCTGCTGCTGGGGCTGGGACTGGGCACCCGCCTGACCGGGGTGCTCACGGACAGCCTGGGCGTTCGCTTCGATGCGTGGCTGGAGCTGGCGTATTCCGTGCCGCTGATGATGCTGATCGTGGTGGGGGCGTGCAACGCGACGAATCTGATCGACGGGCTGGACGGGCTGTGTGCCGGCGTACTGGGGATCATCGGGCTGGGCTTCTTTCTGCTGGCCGGACACGTGCGGCTCTACGCGGAGGGAGAGCTGGCCAACGAACGGCTGGTGCTGGCGGCGGCGATGCTGGGATCGTCGGCGGGTTTCCTGCCGTTCAACCGCAATCCGGCGAAGATCTTCATGGGCGACGCGGGCTCGATGCTGCTGGGCCTGAACGCGGCGGTGCTGATCCTGATGTTCGCCGCCAGCACGGCGACTGAGCAGGCGCGGATCCCGTGGATGCTGGGGGCGCTGATGGTGTTCGGACTGCCCATCGGAGACATGCTGCTGACGCTGGCCCGGCGCTGGCGAAACGGCAAGCCGCTGATGATCGGGGATCGCAGCCACTTCTACGATCAGCTCCGGGACCGGGGCATGTCGGTGAAGCGGGTGGTGGCGATCAGTTACCTGCTCACGCTGGGATTCGTGCTGGTGGGGACGTCGGTCATGTTCCTGCGGACGCGCTACGCGATCCTGGTGTACCTGGGGGCGGCGG
>CAYVVX010000411.1:0-4105 GCA_964455315.1 uncultured Planctomycetales bacterium
TTCGTCGGCCCCGAAGTAGCCGCCCTCGCGCATGACCTTGAACAGTTCGGTCAGCAGCCCGGTGAGCTTCTTCGGCTCGCGCTTGCCGACTTGCAACAGCCGCTTGAACACCCCGGCCGGCAGCAGCCGCACGTCCTCCGCGAACAGGCAGAACATGCACTTCATGAGGAAGTGCGCCGCCGCGTGCGGCTCCGCACCGCGCTCGTGCAGACCCAGCGCGATCCGCCCGATCTGCTGCGCCACTTCCTCCGTCACCGCCGCCGCCGTCACCTGCGGCCGGAACGAGTCCGGGTCCGTGAACACCCGCCGCAGCCTGGCCAGGTTCTCCGGCTGGTCCATCTCGGCCAGGGCGATGGCGTGGATCTGCTTCGCCGTCCCGGTGAAGTTGGTGTGAATCTCGATCCGGGCGATGTCCGAGACGATCAGCAGCGGCGGGTTTTCCAGGGCCTCGCGGTATTGCAGAAGCTGCCGGTAGGCGTCGGCCAGGTCCTTGTACTTGCCCTTGCGCTTGTACTCCAGCGCGAACTTGCCCTTCCACCACACGTCCGCGAACCCCGACTCCCCCTGCGACCCCTTCGACGCCGACCCGCTGACCGTCACCCCCTTCTCGAACGTGTACTCCGCCCCGGTCGCGTCATGCTCCGCCGGCGTCGGCTGCCCCAGCATCCGGCACAGGTCGATGAAATGCTCCTGCGAAGCCGCCCGCTCCGGCAGCGTCGTCCGCGACCACTTGGCGATAAACATCGGCGGCGTCACGTCGTTCGGCATACCCCCTATTGTGCCGGAGGGGTGGGGAGGTGTCGAGACTCCCCAAGTTCAACGGCTTGACGATGCGACGATCACGACAGTCAAACGCCATGCGGGCTCAGGTTCGCTTGCGAGTGCATTCAGGGCACGTCCAAATAGCCCCACCTGGTGCACGGAATACGCCTGGACCTCCACGCAGCCCCGTCTGAAAGCCAGGCCCCATCAACGTTACCAAGCGCTCGTCGGCGTCGAGGCAGCGCGTGCAGAATGGGCCTGTTTTGTAGCCCGGTGGCGGATCGTCCATGAAGTACAGACCGTCCCTGAGTTCAACCTTGGAGCGAACATCCACTTTTCGCCGCAATTCCTGAAGCTCGGCACGGAGCGTCGCATTCTGCTCTTGGATGCCGGCCATCTCAACTTTGAGGTCAGCGGCTTGATGCACCAGATCAGCGAGATTGTCTCGCAACTCGGCATCATGCACCTTCTGCGCTACTTCGCTCACCCTCCGCAGTCCGGTCACCAGTTGATCCAGTTTCGCCAGCATGCTCTGCACCTCCCGGGGGTTGCTTATCATCGAAGGGAATGGGGAACATGAACTTGAATGCGACCTCGGTTCCGCGCTTTTGCTTCAGGGACTGCATGATGGTCTTGATCAGGGCAACCTGTTCAGCCACGTCAGGCAGCCTCTGCTGTAGAACGGCAAGCTTGAAGACGGTCGCTTCGTCCGGCGAGTTCTTGAAGACTTCATCCGCCAGATCGCACAGGGTTCGCACGTTCCCGAGACGCTGAGCTTCCGCCCGTTCTGCTGCGTCCGCCGCCTCGGCCTTGGCCTTCTCGGCTTCAGCAGATCGCTTATCCGCTTCGGCACAGGCGATCTGCTCCGCAAGATCGTCGGCCATCGTGGCTTTCCGACCGAACCAAGCGCGGATGCTTCTGCGGAAGACCTCCCAGCGACGCCTCTCGCCCTTCTTGAATGGCTCCTTCGGTTGCCCATCGAAGCGCATAATCGCCCGCTGTGGATCATGATGCGGGGGCTCATCCATCATGAGGGCACCGCCTCTTCCGCTGGTGTATATAGCCCCTCCAGACTGAATGTGATCCCACTGCCACCCAGCATTCTGTACAGGGATGAGATCTCCGCCAACAGTTCTCCGATCTCCTCCGGTGGTGCTGTTCCCGGCTTCACATAAATGGTCAGGGGCAGCGGCATCGAGGCGACCTGTACTGCTTCTGCGTATCCACCCATCCAGTTTTCTGGTTGGCCGCTGGGCCAAAGCTCGCCGAAGAACTCAGGGCCGACGGCGGTATCGTCGTCCCAAGTTTCAATCTCCGACTCGGAGCGAAGCAGCTCAAAGTCGAATCGGTGGGCATCCAGAACTGCAACGGCATCCAGGCCGGCCAATCTCGCCGCGTTCAACGCACTCGTTGCCGCAAGGGACGCACCTAAGGCTGGATGAAGCAGCGGAGTGAGGATGCCGGGCATGTCTGCGAAAGGTGGGTCTAGATCAAATTCAGGTTTTCTAGAGGCTGATTGTGCGGAGGCAGAGGCGAAGATCGCAGCCAGCACAGCTTCGGTGACCTCACTCTCTCGGGAAGATTCGCCAGCCTCGACAGCGGACCGAAGGTTTGCACTCAGTTGGTTCGTTAGTCGACTCAGCTCCTGCATAGATCCAGAGGTGTCACCACTGGCCAGAGCCTGTACTAATTCGATCACTTCTCGCGCTGGCGGCCCCAGCTTGTTGCGAGGCCCGTGCCGGCTGATGAGGCCGCGCACGCGGTCGGCACACCTAGCCGCGAACGCAACCGCCGCCCAGCGTGGTAGCCGCCTCAGGTCGTCATCAGAAGGTGAACCCATGAGCTGCTTCCTCCAATGTGCCTATAATCCTAACATCGGCACTTGAGCGAAGCCAGCGGGTTCACAGCAGCGCCGCCATGCCAGACGACATATCGCCGGCACTCGTCTCGTAAGCCATTGGGGTAGTGCTACTTGTGGCATGGATTCATGGACTTCCGATCCATACCGGACGGGAACTGGCCTGGAGTCGGCTAAACACCAGTCTTCCCCCCAATGCCCGGCAAGCTAGTCCTCGAATTCCCTTTGACCAGATGGCCTCGAACGCGGCACTCATTGATCACCTTGCCCACACGCCCAAGGTGCGGCGCCGGCTGCCCGTTCATTTCAGGAGGACCACATGGGAATCCTCGCTGTATTGATCACTGTCGTACTCTGGGGATGGGTGGTCTTTATCTTCTGGGGGCTTTTCACTGGTCGGCACAGGCCGGGCAGGTATTTCCGCCCATAACTCGATGCCGCCTATTCCGGCCATTTCTCCCCCGGAGGAACTGGGGCCGGCTCAGGCGGCCGTGGCCGCACCACCTGGAACACCACCTCGGTCGGGGTGGTGGTGTCCGTGGCGACGGTGGCGGCACTGACCAGCTTGGAGAGCCCGTCCAGGGCGCGGACTTCCGCGCGCGGGTCCGCCCCCTGCCGGCAGCGATCGATGAGGTCCAGGTACTTGTCGGGCAGGGTGAGCGCCAGGTCGCGTATGCGCCGCGATGACGCCTCAGCGACGGCCGCTCGCGCGCGAGACAGATAGCGCTGGGCGGTTCGCCGGTCGATGCCGAACTCCGCCGCCAGGCGCGTGCAGAGCCGGTAATCGCGCTCGCCGGCATGGGCAACGAGCAGCTCGGCGGCCCGCTCCGTCCGCTCCCGCTGTTCTCTTTTGGTCGGCTTGGTCATGCGGCGGCCCCTCACTCAAAGCGGGCACGCCCCGTGCGGGATGCCATCACGGTCGACGGCGGGCGGTTTCCAGGATTTTCCGATCCCATGCGACCCGGTAGCCCTCCGGGTCTGCCTGCTTCCAGCTCTCGTTGTAGTCCCAGTCCCAGGTGGCGCGTTCGATGTCCCAGCCGCCTTCCTGGAGGGCGGCGGTTTTGCCGGCGGCCTGTGCGCCGGCGCCGGTCAGTAGGTACTTTCCGTCGCCGTTGAGGAAGCTCTGGGTAATCCCCTCGGGGCCGATCCCATACTTGGAGTGGATCAGCTCGCCAGAACTTTCATGGATCTTGGTATCCAGCGCCAGGAGCCGCGCGGCGTCGATGGCCGCCCGGCCATTGACCCGGCCGCTCAGGGCGTGCTGGAGGTCGCGCTCCATCTTCAGCCGGGCGTTCTCCTGCTGTGCGGATCGCGCCACCTCCCGCTCCCGCTTGAGCTGGTGGTTCTCAATCTCCAGGCGGGCCAGGCGGGCCGCGGGGTCGTTGTCGGGCGGTTGTTCAGCGGGCGGGGCGAAGTAGTCGTCGGGCATGGGCTTTGCTCCAAGGATCGATCGGGCCGGGCGCTGCCCGCGGCGACGCGCGGCGG
>CAYVVX010000411.1:4115-5455 GCA_964455315.1 uncultured Planctomycetales bacterium
TCAGGAACCGCGCGACCTGTCATTGCGGTCGTTGGCCTTGGTGATCGCGGCCTTGAACACGGCCTCCGCAGCGTCATCCGCGGCCCGCTGGCGCTCGCGGATCGCGTTCAGCTCGTTGGGCAAGGCCTTGGGATTGTCTCCGGGGGCGAACCCCATCGGCACGTCCACCTTGCGGCCGTAATCGTCAAACACCGGATGGTTTCGCTTGGGGCCTTTCATTGTCGTCTCCTGGTCAGGTTGAAACAGGCAGGCTGCGCGCCGCACAAGGGCGGACGCGCTGGCCTGCCGGATTGCGGGCGCCGGGGCACGACTCCGGCGTCTCACTGGAGCACCAGGGCAAGTGTACGCGGTGCCCCCGCGCTGTGCTCCCGCAGTCCGGCGGCACTTGTGCGGCATTTCAGAGCGGAGCCCAGCGAACGCGACCGTCGCCGCGGGTGTGAAAGCGCAGGTGCGGCCGGCACGTTCTGGACAGTCGGCGGACGGCGTCATTCAGGCGCTTGCCGGCGTTGCCGCCGGTGGGCAGCGGGTTGGGGATGACCGGGAACCAGCGCATGGCCTCGAAGCGCTCCAGAATGCTGCGCTGGCAGTCCGCGCTGTGCCGGAACTCCCGGACCAACTCGCCGCGGAACCACAGCTCGCCGGTCAGCTCATCGAATTGCGGCCGGCACGGGTCCGCCGCGGCGTGGGAAACGGCCCCCATGATGGCGTCGACAGCGCCAGCGGGCAGGGCGCAGCCCCGTGCGCGCACGTTCACGGTGAGCGTTCCGGCCCGGTGCAGGTCGCACAGGCGGGCCAGGGTTCTGCGCTGGTCAGGGGTCAGGCTCATTCGGGGGCCTCGTGCTAGGGGCGCCAGTCCACGGGCGGCTTGCCCTGCGCGCGGTGCATGATGTCGACAAGTTCCCTGAGTCCGTGGATCTGCTTGCGGTGGAATCGAATGCTGGTCATGTCGCCTCGGGCCGTGGCGTTCCTCAGTTCGCACTGGGCGTGCTCCAGGGCGTTCATTGCGGCGACCTTGCCGGCCGGGTAGTTCAGCTCCGCGGGAGGGCCATTCTCGCGCGCCTCCCGCAGGCGCCGTTCCAGGTCGGCGACAATGGCGGTGATTTCATCGACCCGGGCCTGGTCACCGTGCGCGCACGCCCCGGCCAGGGCCTGGTCCATGAACCCCAGCATTGCCATGAGGTCGGTCACAACTTCCGCGTGGTACTCCGCCGGCGTCATGCTTTCAGCTCCCGAAATGGGTTCTCGCTGGTGATTTTCGGGCCTCTAGGGTCGCAGGCCGGGTATGCAGAATCCCGCCCAACCGGTTTCATCGGCAGCACTCACGCATTCTCCGAATCTCG
>CAYVVX010000412.1:0-5439 GCA_964455315.1 uncultured Planctomycetales bacterium
GGGCTGGTCAACTGCTCGGTCAGCCACTGCCGCATGGTACCGGCATCCCGGTGGGGCTGGCAATTCACATTCGACACCACCGGTACCGCCGGGGCGGCAAACGCCACCTCCGCCAGAACTGCGGACAAGCCCTCCGCCGCCGACGCCATCAGCGGCGAATGGAACGCCCCGGCGACTTTCAAAGGCACGGCCCGCCCGCCGGCATCCTCGATCGCTTTCGCGGCCCGCTCGCAGGCCGCCTTTTCGCCCGAGAAAACCACCTGCCCGGGACAATTGTAGTTCGCCGCCTGGAGAATGCCGCCTTCGCGGGCCCGCTCGCACACCGCTTCAATCGCCGCGTCGTCGAGCCCCAGCGCCGTCACCATGCCGCCGGGACGGCTTTCCGCCGCGGCCTGCATCAGTTCGCCGCGCCGCTTCACCAGCCGCAGGGCGTCCTCGAAAGACACCGCGCCGGCCGCGTGCAGGGCGGTGTACTCGCCCAGGCTCAGACCCGCCATCGCCACCACGTCGCCTTCGATGTCCCGGCCGTGATGGAGTGCCGTCCAGATGGCCACGGAGGTGGTGAAGATGGCCGGCTGCTGGATGTCGGTCTGCTCGAGCTTCTCGGCCGGCCCGTTAAAGCACAGGGCCCGCAGATCATAGCCGACCACCTGGTTGGCACGGTCGTAGATCTCGGCGGCGACGGCGGACGCCCCGACGATGTCCCGGCCCATGCCCACGGATTGGGCCCCCTGCCCGGTGAAGAGGATGGCGGTTTTCATGGTCGTCCTCCCGTCACCCTGCTACCACCGCAGCAGCGCCGAACCCCAGGTCAGCCCCGCACCGAATCCGGCCAGGAGAATCCAGTCACCGCGGGCAATCCGCCCCGCGCGGCAGGCCTCGTCCATGGCCAGCGGAATCGACGCCGCTGACGTGTTGCCACAGCGGTCGATGTTGATGGCCAGTTTCTCGCGCGACAGCCCCAATTTCTCGCCGGCCGACTCGATGATCCGCAGGTTGGACTGGTGCGGAATGATCAGGGTCAGGTCCGAGGGCTGCAGGCCCGCGGCGGCGATCGACTCGTTGATCACCTCCTGCATCCGCGTGACCGCGAACTTGTAGACCTCGCGGCCTTTCATCTTCAGGTAGTGCAGCCGTTCGTTCATGGTCCTGGCGCTGGCGGGCTCGGCCGATCCGCCGCCCGGCACCCAGATCATCTGGGCCCCGCCGCCATCGGCGAAGAGCTGGTGATGGTGGATCCCGCTGGTGTCGTTGTCGGCAGGGCTGAGGATGGCCGCTCCGGCACCGTCGCCGAGCAGGATGCAGGTACCGCGGTCCTCGTAGTCGGTGACCCGCGACATGGTCTCGGCGCCGACCACCAGGACATTGCGATGCGCCCCGGAGGACATCATATGGGCGGCGGTGACGAAGCCGTAGACGAAGCCGCTGCACGCGGCGTTGATATCGAAGGCGGGGATCAGCCTGCAGCCGAGCTCATGCTGGAGCAGGCACGCCGTCGAGGGGATCTGGTACGCCGGGGTGCAGGTGGCGACCACGATCAGATCGATGTCGTCAGGCTTCAGGCCGGCGGCGTCCAGGGCCCGCCGCGACGCCGCCAGCGAAAGCGTCAGCGTGTTCTCCTCCGGGGCGGCGATGCGCCGCTCGCGGATGCCGGTGCGTTCACGGATCCACTGGTCGGAGGTGTCCAGGGACTTCTCGAAGTCGGCGTTGGTCATCACCCGCTCGGGGAGACTTGCGCCGGTGCCCCGGACCATGATGGGGATTCTTTGGCTCATGATCGTTGGTGTCGCCGATTCTACCGGGCAGCGGCCGGCTCTTCCGCGAGCTCGCCGGCGATGATGCTGTTCAGATCCTGATCGAGATACTCGCTGGCCACCCGGACCGCATTGCGGATGGCCACGTGATCGCTGCTGCCGTGGCAGATGATGCACGCACCATCGACACCCAGGAGGGGGGCACCGCCATACTCGGCATAATCGTGGTTGGCCCAGACGCGCTTGATCACCGGATCGAAGTTCTCGGCCAGCTCCGGACTGGCCAGGGCGATTTCCTTCGAAATAGTCTTGAACAATCCCTCGGCCAGCCCCTCGATGAGCTTCAGGGCGATGTTGCCCACGAAGCCGTCGCAGATGACCACGTCGCAGCCGCCGCGGAACAGGTCGCGACCCTCGACAGTGCCGACGAAGTTGACCTTGGGCGTGTGCCGCAGCAGCTCATGCGACTGCTTGACCAGGTTGTTGCCCTTGACGTCTTCCTCTCCCACCGAGAGCAGCGCCACCCGCGGGCGATCCACCCGCAGGACGTGCTTGGCATAGGCCCCGGCCATCACCGCGTACTGCACCAGGTGATGCGGCTTGGGGGTGAGGTTCGCGCCCGCGTCACACAACACGATCGGACCCGTGAACGACGGGAGCACCACCGCGATACCCGTGCGGGCCACGCCCGGGAGCAGCTTCATCCGCAACTGGCTCGCCGCGGCGAAGGCCCCGGTGTTACCGGCGCTGATCACCGCGTCCAGCTCGCGGGCCGCGGCCATGCCGGCCAGACGGCAGATCGAGGAGTCCTTCTTCTGGCGGACGGCTTCGACGGGCACGTCCTCCATGGTGATGACCTGGGATGTATGAACAATGGTGGGCACCCGGCCCTCGACGGGGTCGCACTTTTCCATCTCGTGACGGATGGCGGACTCGTCGCCGACCAGGACCAGCTCATGCCCGTTGAGGTTGGGCAGGGCTTCCATGGCGCCGCGGACGATTTCCCTGGGCGCGTAGTCCCCGCCCATGGCATCGAGGCCGATTCGCATGAGGGTCAGGACTCCTGGTCCGTCACCACCATCGCCACGCTGCTGCTGACGTAGCCGCAGTTCTCACAGGCGGCGTGAGGGAGCTTGGCCGAGCCGCACTTGGGGCAGGCGACCAGATTCGGTCGTGACAAGGCGTGGTGTGAACGCCGTTTGCGCTTGCGGGCCTTGGAGGTCTTGGCAACTGGAAGCATGGTCGAATCCCGGTAAGGTTTGAACGCGAATGTCAGGACCCGGGCGGCGGATCGAGCCCGCTCCGAATCGTTACCAGCCCTTCATCAAAAAAGGCTTGCATCCCGGCCGATCAGGTGCCCTACGGCCGCTGTTGCAAGCCTCTTAACCGTAGCCCAGCAGGCTACCGGCGCGTGGGGAACGTGTCAAGAGGTTCGCCAGGCCCGCTCCCCGTCCCGCGGCGGCATTCCCGGGAGGTTATACGGCGGTGGGGGCTGATAAGTTGCTCGCCTGGACGGGATTCCGACCATCCTCAGGGGCTTACGCCGGAAGCGGCCGGACGTGACTCCGCCTGGATGGGCACCACCGGAAGCACCCGCAGCCCGCCGAGGCCGACCGGCCGATCCCACGCCTCGAGCGTCGCCGCCGGGGGATCTCGCCACGGCAAAAATGACCCTATCCCCGATCGGACGTAATTTCAACACTACAAGAATTATTTAATATTTAACGCCGGCAGGGCCGCCCAGGCAATCTGCGGCCATGCCTGAGCGACCAGGTGCTGATCCATTCACCGGCCGCCCGCAGGCTCGCGGCCCCTTCCCGCCTGGCCGGGCCTGCGTGACCCGCCGACGGGCTCCTGCGGCATGAGGCGGTTGAGCTGGTGCCGCTGCGTTCCCTGTTCCGCCTCCCGGCTTGAAGTCCCTGTCCCGGCGAAGGATACTGGTAGGCCCGGTTCGGCGGTGCCGGCCGGGCGTGAATGACCCAGAACCCACCCGGGGAGCCGGACGTGCCGAACCTGCCTGTGAGCCTGCTCGTACTGGACGTGGACGGTGTACTGACCGACGGCACCATCCGCATCGACGACAACGGGGTGCAGAGCCGGGTCTTTCACATCCACGACGGGCTGGGCATTCGCCTGTGGAAGGCGGTCGGCCGGAAGGTCGCGATCCTGACTTCCAAGGATTCACCCGCGGTGGTGGCCCGGGCGGAGATGCTCAAGATTGACGTGATCGAAAAAGGCGTGGATGACAAGCTGCCGGGCTTCGAGCGAATCCTGGCCGCCACCGGCGCGAAGCCGGAGCAGACCGCCTACGTGGGCGACGACCTGCTCGACGCGGTGGTGATGCGAAAGGTCGGCTTCCCCATCGCCGTGGCCAACGCGGTGGACGAGATCAAGGAGATCTCCCGCTACGTCACCGAGCTATCGGGCGGGCAAGGCGCGGTCCGCGAAGCGATCGAACACATCCTGCGGCGCGACGAGCGATGGACGGCCGCCCTGGCCACCATCGGCGCCGATCAATAAGGTGCAATCGTGTTCAAAAGCATACTGCTGTTCATCGTGACCTTCGCGATGATCGGCGTGGCCTACACCCTTTATCAGTGGCGCGATGACAGCCTTCCGCTGCTTCGCCACCAGGCGGCGATGAACGCCGAGATCGAGCGCACGCCGGTTCGGACCGCCACGGCTCCCGCGGGCGACTCGGAGGTCAATTTCAGATTCCGCGATGTCCGGGTCCCCGAGGGCGACGCCCCGCGCATCCGCGTCTATGACGAGCGCGGCAACGCCCGCATCGTTTTCCAGGCCGTCCGCTGGCATCCCGTCCGCGACAACGAGTTCAACATGCAGGAGCCGACCGCGCGACTGCTGCTGCCCGGCGGGCAGCTCGCCTACGTCCGCGGCGACGAAGGCCAGGTGGTCGTCCAGCGGGCCGAGGACGGCAACTTCAACCCCAAGAGCGGCTGGCTGCGCGGCAACGTGCGCATCTTCGTGGACCGCAGCACGCCGGAATGGCGCAAGGCCCACCCGGACTTGAACGACCCCGAGTCGCATCCCGAGTCGATCGTCCGCATCTGGCTCGACAACGTGAACTTCGATCTCGACCTCGCCCGCCTGGAGAGCGAAGGCGACATCATCGTCCAGAGCGCCAACGGCACCATCGAGGGCACAGGGCTCACGCTGGCCTGGAACGAGATCGACCGCCACGTGAAGCTGCTGCACATCAAGCGGGGACGCAAGGCGACGCTGCTGGGCATGGGCATGGTCGGGCTGGGTACGCCGAAAGCAGGCAAACCCGCGGGCACCGGCGGAGCAGCGGACGCCGACACCAGTCCGGAGAGCGTGGCCGAGACCCCTGCGCCGGCCGTACCCGCGACCGCCGCGGCGCCGCCCCGCTCAACGCCGGAACTCATCGCCGCCGGCGAGCCCCGGCTGCCGATGGTCCGGCCGGATCCGAATCAGCCCGGTGTGCTGTTCCTCGACATCGGACGTGATGACGACCTGCCCAAGAAGGATCGCGTCGACACCTACCGGATCATCTTCCGCGGAGACGTGGTCGCCGAGCAGCACCAGGGCATCCAGGTGGCCAGCTCGCTCAAGGCGGACCTGCTGGAGCTGGTTCGCGATTTCGGGCGCGACGATCGTGACGCGGTCGAACATCCCGGCTCGCAGCCGGCACCGGCGGGAGACA
>CAYVVX010000413.1:0-5391 GCA_964455315.1 uncultured Planctomycetales bacterium
GGCGGCACCCTCCAGGCCAACGCGGACGCGATCATCACCACGCTGGCCTGCAGCGCCGCGGGGGTGATCAACCTCGGCGACACCGTCGACCTGACCGTGACCAACACCATCGACGTGGGGGCCCGCAAGCTGATCGTCAACGGCTCCGGCGGCGGCGGGCAGGACACGCTTTCCGCCACCATCGACCTGGACAGCTCCGACTCCGAACTGGAGATCGGCAGTGGTGCCGGCGCCGACGTCGACAACATCAACGGCTTTACGGTTACGGTCTCGGCCAACGGGGCCCTGATCGACGCGGACATCAACACCGCGCCCACGGCGATCAACATGACCGCCGGCAGCGGCGATCTGGAGATCGAGGTGGCCGGCGGAAAGACCATGACCGTGTCCACCGCCATCGACGTCAACGACAACCAGTTGACCATCGCCTCCACGGGTACGGTCTCCGCGGTGTCGATCGACACCGACGGAGGCATCATCGCGGCCGGGGCCAGCGGCACGATCGGCACGCTGACCATCGCGGCCGACGCCGTCATCAACCTGTCCAACGGCGTGAACCTGACCCTGACCAACCCGGCCGGCGTGGGGGCCAATGCCCTGACCATCAACGGCTCGGGCGGCGGGGCCCAGGATTCGCTGACCGGCACCATCACGCTCGACAACGCGGCCTCGATGGTCACGGTCAGCGGCGCCGATGCGGACAACCCCGGCGGCACCACCTTCACCTCGACCGTCGACGGGGCCACGCTGGACTTCAACATCAGCGCGGCGCCGGCCGGGATCACGCTCAACGGCGGCGACCTCAACCTGCTGGTCGCGGCGAACAAGACGCTCGCCACCACCACCACCATCGGGGCCAACATGCTGACCCTCGGCGAAACGGGCAACCCCGGGACGCTGCTGATCAACAACGCCGGCAGCGTGCTGGACGTGAACGCTTCGATCAGCCCGACCGCGGTGACGGTCAGCGCCGACGGGACCATCGACGTGGCCGGAGGCGTGACGCTGACCGGGAACGTGAACATCGCCACCCGGAACCTGACCCTGCTGGGCGCGGGTGTGCTGACCCAGATCACCGCCACCACCGGCACAGTGACGGCCGACGGCAACGTGACCATCACCACGCTGACGGCGAGCCCGGGCAACGGCAACACCTTCACCTACGGCGGCGCGGGCAACTCGACGGTGACCACCATCGCGCCGCTGGACACCGCCAACGAGTCGTTCACCAAGACCGGCACGGGCATGCTCACGGCGACCAACGGCTTCAGCTTCGCCAGCGCCAGCGGCATCGAGCTGAACGTCGACGCGGGCACCTTCGTTCATACCGGCGGGTCGAGCATCGTCTTCGGCGATGCGAATGAGGCCATCAACGTCGCGGCCGGCGCGACCTACACCTGTGGTGTGGACATGATCGCGCAGGCGGGAGGGAGCACGCAGCTCGACGCGGCGGTGGGCTCGACGGTGAACTTCAGCAAGGCCGGCGCACTCACGCTGACCTCGACCGAGGATGACGACTTCACCGTGCTGGGCACCGCGTCGATCGCCAACGGCTGCACGCTGACGCTGGCTGGCGCGTTCCAGACGCAGTGGGGCAACATCAACGTGCAGAACACCGGCACGTTCGCCAGCACGGTGCCCGGCTCGACCATGCTGTTCGTGCCGGGTTCGACGCTGGCCCTGCTGGGAACATCCAGCGGGACGCTGAACGTCAACGGGCAGTCCTCGTCGAACCGCATCACGATCAGCACCACCACCGGCAGCGGAACCTTCACCTTCAACCGCGGCACCTCCGCGAACGTGACCTTCCGCAACGTGGCCCTGTCCAACTGCATCTACACCAGCACGGCCGGCGGCACGGCCGACAGCGAGCTGCAACTGGCCGGTGTGATCGACCTGGGCAACACCACCAACTGGTTCGGCGAGCTGGTGGTCAGCGCCGGGCCGGACCGGACCATCATCTCGGGCAACAGCACCACGCTGGAAGGCTCGGCGACGGGGGCATCGAGCGTGTACACGTTCGCGTGGTCGCCGGCGACCGGGCTGAGCAGCGCCAGCGTGGCCCAGCCGGTGGCGTCGCCGACCGCGACGACGACCTATACGCTGACGGTGACGGACAGCGTGGATCCGGCCAAGGTGGGCACGGACACGGTGACGGTGACGGTGACCCCTCCGCTGGTGGCGAGCGCGGGCGAGGACAAGACCATCCCGCCGGGTGGGTCGACGGTGCTCGACGGCAGCGGCACCGGCGGCTCCGGGCAGTACCGCTTCTCCTGGCTGCCCACCACCGGGCTGACCAATGCCGACACGGCGACGCCGACGGCGGCGCCCCAGATCACCACCACCTACACGCTGACGGTGACCGACCTGGGCGACGGGAACAGGACCGCGATCGACACGGTGACGATCACGCTGGAGACCAGCGTGCCCGGCGCGGTCTGCGGGGTGGGGATCTGCGGTGCCGGGGCGGCGTCGATGCTGCCGCTGACGCTGCTGGGACTCGGCGGGCTGCGCCTGCTGAACCGCCGGCGGCGGTGATCTTCGGCTGATGGCCGCGCCGGCGTGGCGCGGTTGTCTATGCGTTGGATCGGCGCTCAGCGCGGGTTCTCGTACCAGACGACGCCGAGGTTTTCGCGCTCTTCGCAGGTGATGAGATCGAGGTCGCCGTCGCCGTCGAGGTCGTGGGGCACGAGCAGGTCGTACTTGGCGCCCTCGTTGCCGCTGACGTCGATGGCGTCCACGCCCAGGCGCGGCTTGAGCGGCAGCAGGGCGGCCCGGCGAAGCACCGGGGCGGTCAGGATGAACACGCCGGAGCGACCGGCGGCGTTTTCGCAGCTCACCGCGAGGTCGATGCCGTCGTCCCCGTCGAAATCGCCGGCGGCGACGGCCTTGCCGGTGCCGGTGCCGTCGGGAAAGTCGATCACAATCTCGCGCCAGGGGAGCTGGGGCTGCTCCGGCCGCAGGAAGATGAGCAGGCGGCGGGCGGCGGTGGCGGCGACCACGTCCTCGCGTCGGTCACCATCAATATCGACCTGGGTGAGAAACATGACCTCGTGATCGCCGCCGCCGATGGGGTGGCGCGGCCAGGCGCGGCTCTGCGCAGCACCGGCCCCGGGGTTTTCGAGCCAGAAGACCCCGCGCTGCCTGCCCTTGCGGTCGGACACCAGCAGGTCGGGATCGCCGTCCCCGTCGAAATCCTCGGGAATCAGCGACATGATCCATCCGGCGTCGGCGATGGTCGTGTAGGTCCAGGCGGCGAGATCGCGGGGCGCGGGAGGCGCCCGGAACCAGCCGATCTGGGCGTTGTCGCCCTTGGCGCCGGCCACCAGGTCAACGCGCTGATCGCCATCGACATCCACGGGGGCCACGAACATCCACTGGCGCTTCTTTGAGGAGGGTTCGAGGGTTTCAGTGCGCCAGGCGTCGGCGTTCAGGATCGATGCCTTCGGCGGCGCCCAGTGGACGAAGATGGTCCGCGTCGACCCTTCGCAGGCGCTGACTGCGTCCGGGTTGCCGTCGGCGTCGAGGTCGACGAGCACGGCGTCTTCGGGGGAGGCTACCTTCCCGACGGTCACGGCGGGCCAGCGGCGATCCGCGGCGGCAGCGCCCGGATTGAGGCAGAGGCGGATGACGCCGCCCTCCTCCCAGCCGGTGACGATGTCCGCGCGCCCGTCGCCGTCGGCATCCGCCAGCCGGACGCCGTCGGCGCCGCGGGAGGCGTCGTCGATGATGTGGCGTGGCCAGGGGGTACGGGGAACCGGAGCACCCGCCGGCTGCGTGGCGCAGGTCGCGCCGCCGAGGTTCAGGCTCAGCAGGGTGAGGAGGCCGAGCGGATAAGCGGACACGGCGGCGTCCTCCATGAGTTCAGGACGGCCGCCGGGTCGGAGCGGGCGGGCTCAGGCGACGCGGCGGCGCAGGATGGTAAGCGCGCCGCAGGCCAGCAGCAGGAGGCTGGTCGGCTCGGGAATCACGTGGAACATGTCCAGCGGCATGTCGGGGATGCCGGTGTTGCGGTAGATCACGTCGGCGAGGGTGGTGCCGCGGAGCATGGCGATCTCGTCGGCGGTGAAGTTCGGGTCGATCTCGAACCAGAAGCGGTCCCCGTCGCGGAGGCGTTCGAACTGGTCCTTGAAGCCGGCGAAGAGCAGCGGGCCCAGGCTGGTGCCGGGGAGATGTTCCTCGGACAGGGCCCCGACCCAGGCGTCGACCAGGTCCACGTCGCCGTAGAGATCCTGCAGCAGGCCGGCGACGATGGTGTTGGAGGTGATGTCGGAGAAGCGGGTCACCTCGGAGAGACCGAAAGCGGCCCTGACTTCGTTGTAGCTGCCGATGCCGTGGTCGCGGCCGCGCTGGATGTTGAGCGAAGCGAGATCGAACCCGCCGGCGCCGGGCGGCCCGAAGAGGAAGTTGCGGACGTCATCGATGACGAAGCAGTCGATCTCCTGCTGGCTGAGCTTCATGAGCCCGCGAAGGACGGGCTCGACGCCGCCCTCATTGACGATCTTGTCGGGCCGGAAGAAGGCGTCGCGGAGGCTGACGTGCCCCTGGGAAATCTCGTTCCAGTTTTCATCGAGGCGCATGAGCTTGTCGGGCAGCATGGTGTGCCCGACGCGGAAGAGGGCGGTGGAAAACTCGGTGGCGACGGAGGCGTTGGCATCGGGGCGATAGCCCATGTAATCGCTCAGCGCGCCGGGGCCCATCAGGGCCGGAAGAAACTCGTTGTAGGTGATGGACTGCACCAGTCCGCCGACCAGTCCGCGGGCGTGCTGGTAGATCTGTTCGTCGCCCCACAGGGGGTTCTGCGTCTTGAGCTGGTCGGCGAGGCGGTTGTGCTCGCGGACGAAGACGGTGTGCATGGCGGTGAGCCCGAGCTGTTCGTTGGCCCGGACATCGCCGGCCACGAACAGGTTGGTGCCGGTGCCGCCGCCGTTGTCCTGGGTGCCGTCGTTGAAGGGCAGCAGGTTTCCGGTGCTGACCCTGAGCTTGCCGCCGTCGAAGCTGCGCAGCCAGCCGGCCCGGCCGTTGTCCGAGCCGTAGACCATGGAACCATCGAGGTAGGAGGTGATCACGTTGATCTGCTGCCGGGGGTTGGCGGCGGAGGTTCCGGTGGCGGGATCGTAGGTCGACCGGTTGAAGCCGATGGTCGCGGTCCCGGTATTGAACGGATCAAAATGAGGGTCGCCGGCGGGGACGCCGATGTCCTGCGGCTCAGCGGGGGAACGCTCGGGAGTGAGGCTCAGGTCGTGATCGATGAACTGCCCCCACTGAAAGACCATGGCGCTCATGGCGTGGGCGTTGGGCATCAGGACCGGCTGGGCGAAGATGGCGTTGCTGATCGCCCGCGGATTCGGACGGCCGGTGCCGCCCAGGGACGAGGCCCCGTCACCGTAT
>CAYVVX010000414.1:0-5363 GCA_964455315.1 uncultured Planctomycetales bacterium
CCGCATTCGTCGTTGGCCTATCGCGCATCAGGAGCACGTTGATGACCTCACAGGCCTCAGCCCACCGGTCGATCGAGCACGGGGTGTTGAGACCGAGGGGTTGGGTCAGGCACGCAGGTCGTCCTCAATCAGGTGGCTGCCCAGGTCGGACAGGCGGTAAATCGCCACAGAATCACCGCGGCGAGAAACGGAGCACCGCACCTGCCCGGACGGCCGATCGCCGACTCTGCTTCGCATCAGGCCGCGACGAAGGCGGAGCGCTAACCGACGGGCATGGCAGGCTCATGGATTTCGTTGGATACGATAACGGAATTGCAGCCGAATGGCGAGCATTCCACGCCGAAGGCGGCGTAGTCGACGTACCACTCGCCATCGGCGAGATACTTGAACTCGTACACTCCGTCGGGCAGCGACAGCCGCACCTGCCAGACATCGCGGCCGACCGGCTGCATGGGGTGGGCGCGTTCGTCCCAACCGTTGAAGTCACCGACCAGGAACACCCGGCGAGCCCCGGGGCGGAAGAAACTGAATTGCCAATCGCCGGCGTCAGTTCGCGTCACCATGTGGTCCCTCGCTTTCCGACGGAGTCCGGGGGCACGATGCAGTCTCAACCAGACCGTTCGCGGCGCGCCGCCCCGCCATTCAAAGCATAGGTGGGGGGAGTCCGGAAAGGCACGAGCTTCGCGGGGAATCGTCCTTCAATCGTTGTTCGAGGAACCCGTCGGCACGACCAGGAACAGCGGTGGTCAGGTGAGCCGCGGACGCCTCGGGACAGCGTCCATGCACAGCAGGTGGCGTACAACTCAGCCCGTCATTACTTGTAACGGGCAGCCCAGACAGGGTCAACGCCGGACGCGGCCAACTGTGATTCTCCATGGCGATCTTGGAATTCTCCGCCTCAATCAAGCGCCGGTGTTTGTGGTGACGCCACAGGAATGAACCCGCGAGGGCGTGGAATGATTCCCCGTGATTACGATGCCGCCGCTCACGCCGGGGGCAGGATGCGAAATGCGCCGGACCGGCGGCTCAGGTGCCGCAGGCGGGGTCGACGGGCAGGCCGGCACCGGTCAGGCAGTCGAGGAAGATGGCCAGATCATTCGCGTCCACGTCGTTGTCCTGGTCGAAATGGGCGCCGTCGCACTCGGGCGCGGTTTGCGGAACGGCCGGACCACTCAGGCAGGCCTGCATGTGGGCGAAATCGTCGATGTCCACATCGGTGTCGGTGTCAAAGTCCGCAGGGCTGAATTGCTGACCGCTGACCTGGATGCTCAGTGTGTTCGACCGCCCGGCGAGCCGGTTGGTGTCCCTGACCACCAGGTACACCGGGTACGTGCCGGGCTGGCCGAAGCTGACCTGCCGCGCTGCCGGCGTGCCATTGATGGTGTCGACGGTCGTCCCGATGTGCCACTGCGATTGCGATCCGCTGACGCCCGGGAAGTAGCTCGCCGACGGCGTCAGCGTCACCGGCTCGTTGATCCCGACCATGAGCGTGTCGGCAGCGAGCGAGACCTGCGGCTCGGGCGGCGGCAGGGCCGGCGACTGCTGCCCGGTGAACGCCCCGTGCGACGACTTCTGGCTGCCGTCCCCGCGGGTCAGTCCCCAGTAGTACGGGTATGGCTCGTCCACCCACTGGTACCAGAACGCGCCCAGGATGTACGACCGGGTCTCCATGTGGTTAAAGGCGATGTTGAGGTTGTTGGCCTGCCCGCTCTCGCCCCCGGCGGAGGCGGAGTTCCAGCCGAACTCGGTGATGTACATCGGCGCCGGGTCGTTCCGGGCGGCCTGCAGGTTACGAACCGCGTTGAAATAGCTGTTCAACTTGGAGGTGGTGATGGTTGAGTCACCCGCCAGGTAGAAGTGGTAACCGAACAGCGTCCACGGGTAGCGCCGCCCGGTCAGGCTCTCGAAGGCGTTCCACACCGTGGTCCGGTCGTACACCTGTCCCATGTAGTTGGTTGCCGGGCTGAACGATCCTCCGATGTCGTGGGCTAACAGCCCGCCCGACACCAGTGCGATCTGATGGTCATCCAGCAGCCGCCGGCCGTCATACACGTTGAGCGTCTTGTAGGTCTCGGCCAGCAGGTTGGCGTAGATTCGCGGCAGGAAGTACGTGCAGCCGGCGAAACGGGGATCGACCGAGGAGGGGTCCACCGACCAGCAGCTCGGCTCGTTCCAGATCTCCCATTTCTTGATCTGATGTTTGTAGCGGTCGACCAGCAGCAGCGCTGTCTGGGCATAGCCGGTCACGTAGCTGTTCATCCCGTCGCCGTCGGGATCGTCGTTCCAGGCGATCTGGCCGACCGGCATGCACTCGTTGGACAGCAGGCCGAGCACGGCAAGCTGGTTGTTCGCGGCCGTCTGCAGGACGGTGTCGTAGGCTGCGAGCAGGGACGCGTCCCAGGTGGCGTGCCCGTCCATGCGGAAGTTGACCCGCACCGCACGGCAACCGGTGGCGGCGATGGCGGCCGCCTTGGCGGGGGTGAACTGAATGACGCCGTTCCAGACCGGGGCCCCGGCGTTCATGGCGTGGTACTGATCGCCGCGCAGACGGGCCGACCCGCTCATAACCAGGGCGGCAACCAGGCAGATTCGGCCCCAGCCACGTGCCATCACCAGGCGCTCCCGACGCAAAGGGGTTTCATGACTCCCGTCCGTTCAGGCCTCGACCGAACGCACGGCTCCGCGATCGATCCATGGTAGCCATTGGGAGATACGCGGGACAAACCTGGTTCGCCGGGCTGTGCCGCGACCGAGCCCGGGGTCACTCGGCACACAGCGTATCCGCCTGCACCCCCGCCCCGGACAGGCAGCCCAGCATCAGGTTCATGTCGTCGAGATCCACGTCCTCGTCCGCGTCGATCCTCGCCACGATGCAGTCGGGAGCGTTCTGCACCACGCCGGCCCCGCTGTAGCAGCGCTGGAGCTTACCGAAGTCGTCCAGGTCGACGTCGTTGTCCCGATCCAGGTCCGCCGCGGCGTAGAGCGGCGGGCCCACCTGAAGATTCACGGTGACGACCTGGGGCGTGTTGCTCGCGCCGGGAGCGGTGATGGTGATGGTGCCGGAGTATGGTCCCATGACCAGGTTGGACGTGTTGTACTGGATGGCGATGTTGTCCGTTTCAGTCGTCGCCTGCCCCGTGGCCGGCGCGGGCGCCAGCCAGCCGGCACTGCCGGTCAGCGAGTAGCTCAGCAATCCGCCGCCCCCGTTGGAGAGCGCGAAGCTGTCCGACGCCAGGTTCTCACCCCGCGGCACCGTGCGGTTGAACGACGCCGGTGTGCGGATGATCGACGGAGGCACCGCCGCCTGACCGCTGTACTCGACCACCTGCATGAGCAGATCGACGCCCGGCTGTGCGCCGTAGCTCTGCCAGGCATGTCCGGGGGCGTAGGCGTTTTCCGGCTGGGTGAACCTCGCCGGGTTGAACCCCGATGGATGGCTGATCTCCAGGTAGTAGACCTGCCCGGGGGTCAGGGGCACTTCCCCCGGCGCCCAGCTCACGGCGGCCAGACCATTACTGGATGCCTGATAGGCGCCGCGGCCGTTCTTGGCCGGCCCGACCTGGGTACCGTTGACTGAGCCGGACCTGACTTTGAAGGTGAATTCCTTGTCCCAGGTATCGCCGCCGGCGTAGTAGAACACCGCCCCGGCGAGCCCGTTGCCCATGGCCTGAATCTGCTGAGTCCAGACCCCGGCCCAGCCGGCCAGCTCACCCTGTTCGTACTCCAGGCTGCAATACGGCACCACTGTTCCATCGTTATCACTGAAGACGATGGCGTACAGGTCGAAGTTCTGGCCGGTTCCCGCGGCGTTGAACGCCTGCCCGCCGGCGTAGCCGTTGCCGTCCTCGATGCGGCGGAAGATGGAGAACTCGCTGTTGGGACTGCCGCCGACACCCGCAAGTTTCAGGGCGTACCGCTGACCGGCGGTCGTCGGAATGGCGCCCGACCGGTAGCGAATCCAGTTGTCCTTCAAGGAACCCACGTTGTTCACCGTGCGGGTCGAGCCCACCTGCGGCCAGGTGGAAACATTGCTGCCGTTGCCGGGATCGGCATGGATGCTGATGGCGACTTTGGAGGTGTTCGTGCCGGCGAGTTTGAAGTCGATGCCGGTGATCGAGTTGCCGGTGGCGATGAAAGTCTGGTACCAGGTCGCGCTGAACCCGGTCCAGGGATTGCTCCCCCACGGGTCGGACTTGGTTCCGAACGCGCAACTGTAATCCGTCGGCGGCTGGACATCCAGGGTGATGGTCCCGATGGGAGGCATGGTGATGCCGTTGAAGACCGCCGGACGACCGAAGAATAACGGCTGGTCCAGGAACAGCGTGTATCCGCCGCTGCTGGAGGTGAAGGTGTAATAGGCCTGGCTGGGGTTAGGCGGCAGACCGACGCGGAACTGCTGTCCGGACACCCCCCCGCCGTCCTTGGACAGGTAAATGTTCCACTCGTAGAGCGCGACGTGACCTCCCGCAGGCCGGCCCTTCACCATCTCGACCCAGGCGTTGCCCGTGAGGGTTCCGGCGGAAAGCTGGTGAGCCATCGCGAGTACGGGCAACAGGGCCACCGTGCGGCTGATCTGCGAGCGCAGCGCGTTTCCTCCCATGACGGGTCTTCCTCCTGGAGGGTAAAATGCCGGTCTGTTCAAGCTCCGCTGACCTTGTATCAGGATTATATCACAACGCCCGGGGATCTCCAGCCAATAGGCGATGGAAACTGCCTCCGGCGGGGCAGCGGGATTATCGGACGGGATGCGGCGGCCCGAACCCCCGGTCGCATCGCCGGTCGGTTGCGCTGGCCGGATCTCAACGCCTTGCCAAGAGGCCTCCCGAGCCTTACAAACCCTCCTCTGTGGAGGATGATGGCATGGCGGATGAACAGGTGCGGACACGCCGTCAATTGCTTGGTGAAGCGGCCGCGATTGGAGCCGGGGTGGGGATAACGTCCATGATGAGCGAAGGTCAGGAAACGAAGAAGTCCGGGCAGCTCAAGCCGTGGGTGATTGCCTGCCGCGATGCCCACCTGCGTGAAGTTGACGGCGCACCGAATTGCTGGGCGGCGATGGACACGATCGGGGTCGAGGGCGTTGAGATTATCGTCCACGCCAACGGCTCCTGTCCCGACCTGTTCGGCGCGGAAACGCCATTCTCCATCGCGGACGATCCTGGGGTGGATCGCCTGACGGATGCACTGAAACAGCACCGGCGACAGGTCACGGCGTTTTGCCTGGCCAACCGCTTCGACGAACGACTCGACGCGGAAGTGGCGTTGACCGTCCGGGTCACCGAGGTCGCCCAGCGACTGGGTGTACCCGCGATCCGGCTGGACGTCGTCCCGCGCAAGCTGAAGGACGACCCGGCGGGGTTCCT
>CAYVVX010000415.1:0-5358 GCA_964455315.1 uncultured Planctomycetales bacterium
CGGCCAGCATCATCGGCAGGGCCTGAGGGTGAACAACCCCCTGAGCGGCTTGCGCCGCTTCCCCCTTTTCTCGCGCGGTGCGCGGGAAGGGGGACTTTGCTCAGTGCGGCGGGGCGGCCCTTGCACGGCGGCTCCCGCTTGGCGCGTGCCAGTGCCATGGGTTGCGGGCTGTGGGTGGCGCCATGGGTAACTGATACAGATCACATCCTGAACGTCGCAGCCGGGGCGCTGCGGCAGCGGGCCCTTCATGTCGCTCAACGCCTTCGCCCTGATCATCGTCGCGGGGCTCATCCACGCCATCTGGAACATCGCCGCCAAGAAGGCCGGCGGCGACGCGCGCTTCGCCTTCTTCACCGCCGTGCTGATGATGCTGGTGTGGGCGCCGCTGGGCTGGTGGCTGGGGCGCGACGCGGTGCCGCTGTGGGGCGCGCGCGAATGGGGCATCGTGGCGCTCAGCGGCGTGCTGCACGTGCTGTACTACGTGGTGCTGCTGCGCGGCTACCGCAAGGCCGACCTGACGGTGGTCTACCCGCTGGCGCGCGGCACGGGGCCGCTGCTCAGCGCGCTGGTGGCCGTTACGCTGCTGGGCGAGCGGCTGTCGGCCCTGGGCGCCTTCGGGATCGCGGGCGTGGTGGGCGGCGTGTTCCTGATCGCCGGGGGGCCGGGCCTGCTCTCGGAATCGCCGTAGTCGAAGCGGCAGGAGGTGCCGCCGGGCTCGGCGGTGTGCACGAACTTGCCGTTCCTGACCAACTGGACCTTGCGGAGGGTGCGCGGCGCTTCGACCTTCACGCTGAACGATGGCGGCGCGTCGAGCACCACCTCTTCGCCCTGCACGTGATCGCCCAGTCGCAACTCCACCACCATCTTGTCCATCGCGCCGAAGGTCCGGCGGTTGCGCAGCGCCTCCATCACCCCCGCGCGGCTCGCCTCCCCGGCATAGACGCACGCATAGGCCTTGCTGACCATGATATGATCACAACTGGCGATGACGCCGATCTTCACGCCCATCTCCAGGGCGTCCTGGTAGTAGTGGCCTTTGCGGGTGACGGCGACTTCCGGCTTGGCCCCGAAGTACTCGTAAGACCCTCGGCCCTGGTAGATCTCCGCCACCCGCTCGAACTCCGCCTTCCACTGCGTCCAGTCGGTGGCCGAGCTCCCGTCGGCGAGCTGGTGGGGAATGGCGATGGCGTCCCGGCCGGCCAGCACCTCGAACAGCTTCTCCGGCGAGTCCTGCTCGTAGCAGGGCTGCCCGCGCTCGACGTAGATCACGTTCTTGTGCCCGCCGCGCTCCTCAAACCCGCCGCCGTGCTCGTAGCCGTACAGGGCGATGAAGGTGTTCTCGATGTGGAACAGGTCGGCGTACTTCTCGGAGCGCCACCAGCTGTAATGCTGCAGCGGGCTCGCCGGCCGGCCGTAGCGATGCTTGAGGATGTCCTGGTCGTGGTCGGTGATGGCCAGGAAGTCGAGCCGGGCGACGTCGGTCGCGTAGCGGTAGGTGTCGATCAGCGAGCCGTCGACGTTCATGCCGCAGCGGGAGATGTCGGTGTGGCGGTGCAGGTCGCCGTAGAGAAGCTGATGCGGCTTGCCCCCCGTGGTCAGCGTCGGATGACGGACGGGGCTCCATTCGACCTCCGGCTTCCAGTCGACCTGCACCGCCGTGCCGGCGCCGTTCAGAGCGGGCTTTGGCTCGCCCGATGATGGAGCATCGAGACGGACCACGCGAACATCATGGTTGATCGGCTCCTCCGTGCGGGTGGTCTTGCGGGCATCCTCGGCGTAGGCGGCCCAGACCTTGCCGTCCGGCGTGGTCCAGGTGGAAAGGCGCATGTCGTTGCGACCGTTGCTGTCGGGAAGCTGGCGCGGCCGGGACCAGCGATCGCCCTGCAGGCACAGGGCATACGGATTCCAGATCCCCCGGGTCTGCGGGCGGCGCTCACCGGGTTTGTGCTCCGGCGTCCAGTCGGTCAGGTGGCGCACGAACAGCCACAGCCGCCCCGCTTCATCAACGGTCAATTCGGGCAGTTCGCAGAAGCTCGCCAGCGGCCCGCTCAAAGCGTCACTCAGCGGCTGCGCCGTCTGGAACAACTGCCCCTCGGCGAGGCAGCGCAGCTCGACCGATCGCTCGCTGTGCAGCTTGCGATCATCCTCGTTGTCCCGGCCCCAGCGGATGCCGCCGTTGTCCCACGCGATCCACAGCCGATCCTCCCGATCGACCGCCAGCGCGGCGTGAGCCTCGTAGGCGGCCGTGGTGGCGATGCCCATCGGTGCCGAAAGCTTGCCGTCCTTGAGCGTCACCAGCAGCACGTCGAAACTGCCGCCACGATAGCTGTCCCAGGCGACGTAGAGCGTGCCGTCACCGCCCGCTGCAATGGCCGGCTCCCAGTCGCCGGCCGGATGCCGTGAAACGTTCATCGGCGCACTCGCCCCCTCGGGCGTGATCGAGGCGAGATACACCTCGTGATGGCCGTCCATGCTCGACTGCCAGGTCATCCACAGTCGCCCGTCGCGGTCGGTGGCGAGCTTCTGCGCGAAGTGGTTGCCGCGCTCCGGCGAGAGCCGCATCGGCTTCGACCAGGTTCCCTCGGCAAGGAAGCGCCCCCAGATGGACCATCGCCCGGCATCGCACCGCGCCCACGTCGCCCACAGGCGCCGCTGCCGGTCGAGGCCCATCTGCGGCCGCCAGTGATCCGTCGATCCGTCGCTGAGCGTCACCGACTCGCCGGGCCTGCCATCGTCGAGTTTCGCGGCCAGCACCGTGTCGGCGTTTCCGTCGAACGCGATCCAGCAGGCCCACATGTTGCCGTCGCTGTCGGTGCCGAGGGCGGGAAACTCGTCCTCGTGGTCGGGAGAGCCCAGTTCAGCGTGCCGGTCGACGTCCACGTGCGGCGCAGGAGGCGGCACGGCTTCCCTGTGCAGAGCGCCGTCGGCCGGACCGCACCACGCCTTCCCGGTGCCCAGGTCCCGGCCCAGCCGCCATTCCTTCCCGAACGCGCTGACGGTCACTACGACGCGATCCGCGCCGACCTCGTGGTTGCCGGCGATGGCCGCTTCGACCGTGGGTGGTGCCGCACCGCGGTACGGCGCCACGACAGTGAGGAACGCGGCCGGCGCGGCCTCCGGATAGGTCACGTTCAGCATGGTCCGCGGCAGGCGCTGGCCATAGGTCCAGCCGAACCAACCCTCCTCGGTGGCCGGCTGCGCCTCCCCGGGCAGGGCGGTGTGAATGAGCACATTGGCATCGGGAAACCGGGTCGCGTAGTTGCGCTGGTCGAGGCGCACATGCCCGTTGCCCACCGCCGGCGTCCAGTGCACCTGCAACCTGCCCGGAGCATCGCCGATGGCTTCATCGAGGAAGACGAAGAACCGCTTCTCGACGAACCAGACGGTGCGGCGATGCAGGAGCCCCTCGTAGGAGGGATTATCCACTACCAGAACGTCCAGCGGCGGCGTGCTGGCCCACAGCCGCAGCTTGCCGTCGATCGCCGAATCCTTCCCGTCCAGCGTGAGAGTCTGGTGCACGCGGGTCTGGCGGTGCCAGTTCCGCGCCGCGCGGTCATGCCCGTAGGTGTAGAAGCCGGTGTCGGTCAGCAGCCAGCGGCCGTAGGCGTACAACTCGAAAGTGCCGTTATCCGGCTGGTCGTGCCCGCTCAGCGCCGGCGGCGCGCAGTGCAGGGCCAGATAGATCCCGTCCGGGCTCCAGTCCGAGCGCATCACGTACACGCCGGCGGTCTCGAACGCGTAGCTGCTCCTGTCCGGCAGCCCGCTCACCTCGCGCCCGGCCCGGGCCGTGTACTTCGAGTCGTTCCACAGTCGGCCGTACTGCAACAGCGGCCCGTAGAGCTGCCCTTCGCGCGGATCGACCGGGCTCGGTTAGGTACGCGCCGTGTCGCCGAACATCGGCCTGCCCACGTCCGGCGTCGCCACCGCGAACAGGTTATCGGCCTTGGCCCGCACGCGTTCGCGATAATCCTGCGGAACATGGACGCCGAGGTCGTCGGCCTTGGTCATGATGTCGATGGCATCGGTGAGCACTGCGAGATGATAGCTGCCGCACCACTCGCGCTGGATGCCCTCTGTGGTGGTCTGCCCCAGCAGGTTCTCGCGGGTCCGTTCGAGCGCGAGCTTCGCCCAGCGCGGCGTATCGGCGAACTCCGGCAGGACATGGCAGACGTTCACGAACCCGCGCTGCTCGAAGATGGCCTTGTTGTGGATGATGCCCATGGGCACCAGCTCGGTCTTGTGCTGATGGTCGTACATGGACGCCAGGAAGGTGGCCAGGAACTCCGGGGTCATCGCCTCGGAGTGAAGCATGTCCCGGAACGCGTTCACCGCCCGGGTCTCGCGGATGCCGGTCTGCAGGTCCAGCCAGGCGAATCCCTTCCAGTTGGTCAGCGTCGGATGCGTCCGGGTCCAGTCGTCCAGCGGATGCTTGGCGATCCAGTCAGCCGTCAGCTCGACAAACGCGCGGGCGTACCTGTCGTCGCCGGTCGCCAGGTAGGCCAGCCGAAGATCCTCCGCCCAGTAGAACCGGTAGATCGCCGCGACCCATTCGATGTCGTCGGCCGGGTCGATGGTCCAGTCGATATCCGCCCCGTAGTCCGCGGGCTCGTACGGGCCCCACTGGAGCACGTGGCGGCAGAGCCGGTCGGCGGTGTCGATGGTCTGTTGAGCCACGCTGGTCAGCCTGGCCGGTCGCGGATACCTGGCGCGGTAGTAGCCCAGCAGTTCGGCCAGCGCCCTGGCGCGGTCACCGCGCGCCGCCGCGGCCTTGACCGCTTCGAGCCCGGGCAGGTCGAGATTGAGCTTGTCCAGCACCTCGCCCGGCGGCAGGCCGTGCAACGGCATGTCCCAGTGCTTCGAGTAGGGCACCATCGTATCCGCCTGAGCGGCGGAGGGAGCGACCAGAACGGCGAAGAGAAACAGATGCGTACAGCGCATAGGGGCCTCCATCAAAGCGGGCGAAGATTCGGAGACCGTTATTGTGGATGATCAGGCGCGAATTGCCAAACCGGCGCGCGGGGGCTGTTGGGGGACATCGTTCGGCCGGGACGGGCGGGGAGGGGAAGTGATGAGTTCCGAGTGATGGGTGATGAGCGGGGGGAGGGAAGTGCTGAGTGCTGAGTGCTGAGGGAGGGCTGTTGGGGGTCAGCTTTCAGCCAGGAGGGGCGGGGGTGATTACCCCGGGTGAAGAAGAATCAGTGGCAATAATCGACCTGAGGATTAACAAAAGATGTTGTTGACAAGGGAGTGGCGGCGGTTAGACTGATAACGAGGGAGGGAATCAGGGGCAGGGAGGCGGAGTCGCGGGTTTGGCGCATGACGGGTGAAGATGGAGGGGGTGAATGCGCATTCTACGTT
>CAYVVX010000416.1:0-5356 GCA_964455315.1 uncultured Planctomycetales bacterium
CCTCTACTGGCAGGGTACCGATGGAAATCGTCATATCGCCTCGCCGCTCGCAGGGTGCGGAGTCTCCCAGGGAAACTTCGGTCCTTCCATGCGGGGACTTGATCCTCAAGCTTCCGGAATGGCTGCCTTGGGCCGGGGAAGCCGGAACAACAGGACTGTTTCCCGCGCTTGAGGGGGTGGCCAGATGGGTGGAACAGGTCGAAGCGGGGGTCGGCAGGCGGGCAGGAAGTCGCCCGCCCGCAAGGCGGCGGCGGAGTCGAACACCGGGAAAGCGGCGGAGTCCGGTCGGGAGCGGCCCCGGCTCGGGCTATCGAACCCGGAGAAGCGGCAGGATGGAGTCGCGGCGGCGGGCATGAACCGGTCGGTGGTGGTGCGGCGGGTGCCGCCCGTCGTTCGGCGCCGCCTGGATCGGGCGATCCTGCTCCGCCCGAAGGGGCTGGCGACCCTGGAGGCGATGGACGCGGCCCTCGGATTGAGCGGGTTCGGGGTCTCCGCCGCGGCGCTGCGGGCCTACGCGCGGCGGCTGGAGCGGATGGTCCGCCCGCGGGCGATGTCGCAGTTGCTGGCCGAGGCGCTGGGCTGTCTGCCGGCGGCGTTTCGAGAGGGACTGCTGGCCGGCGGGCAGGTGCTCCTGCTGAGCCGGGTGGTGCGGGCGCTGGCGGATGAGAAGGGCGAGCCGCTGGCGGTGGCGGACCTGGTCCGGCTGGGAACCGTCTTGTCGAAGCTGTCGCCGGTCCGGCGGGGATCACGCCGAGCCGGCCGGTCGATCAAGGGGCGGCGGGATGCCGGAGCGGGCGGCGGGACGGAGCTGGCCGGAGCCATTCGTGCGGTGTACGGTCTGGACTGGCCGGCGGAATCGCCGGCTTCGCCGGGGCACGACGAATGACTCGCTTGACGCTGTCAGCGCGGGTGACGTATGCTGACGCCGCCGAAAGGCGGTGTGGTCATCACACGGATGTCCTGGCCAGACCCCCGGAGCGCGATAGACCGGCGATCGACTCGGATGTCGATTGCGGCGTTCCCGGGAGTGGCCGCTAACGCGCGGGAGGCGATGCCATGCGGCGTGACACGATTCTTGTGCTCATCTCATCGGCCGGCACCCTGATCCTGGGCTTTGGCGCCGGCTGCACGACCGACGCACTGGTCAATCCCACGGAGCGTTCCCCGCAGGGGGCTCTTGCTTCCCTGGAGAACCCGGGGGGCGTCGAGCTGGCCGACATCCCGGTGGCCGACCGGTCGGAAGTGGACCTGGTCGAAGAGATGATGATGCACCGGGCCATGTACGCCCGGTACCTCCGGGTGCTGGCCACGTACTACAGCGAACACGGCTACGAGACCAAGGCCAACCGGGCCCGCGCGGAACTGCGCGACCTGCAGCGCATCCGGCCTTATCGTTACATCGACGACGCCGAGGCGCCGATGGCCGGCAGGGTGGCACCGACGACCAACAACGCCGAGGCCGACTCGCTCTACAACGAAGGTGTGACGTTGATGAAGAAGGGCGGGCACGGGGTGCCGGTCTTCTACAACGAGCAGACCATCAACCTGGCCCTGGGCAAGTTCAAGGAGCTGGTCAGCAAGTATCCGAACAGCGACAAGGTGGATGACGCGTGCTTCATGATCGCGGAAATCCACAAGGAGTATTCGCAGGAACTGGACAACTCCATCGCCCTGCAGTGGTACCAGGCGGCGCTGGATGCCAATCCGAGCCTGCCCTACCCGGCGCGGTTCCAGATGGCGGTGGTCTATGACTACCGCATGCACCAGCGCGAGAAGGCATTGGAACTCTACCAGGACGTCCTGGAGCGCGAGCAGTTCAACAAGTCCAACGTGGATTACTCGCGGAAGCGCATCCGGGAGCTGACCGAGGAGAAGGACGCGTCCCTGCGGCTCGCGACCGAGCCGGGCCCGGCATCGTCAAGGCGACCTGCGCCGGCGGTGTCGCCCGAACCGGTGTCGGCGAGCATCGAGGCCAGTCCCGTGCCCCCCTCCGCGGGCGAATAGGCGACCACCACAGGTTTGATGAAGCCCGTATTCCTGGCATTCGCGGTGACCTGCATGCTGCTGGCCCTGACGGCCGGCGGCACCGGTCTGGCGGTTGAGGGGGAGCGGAGCTTCGCGTTTCACTTCGCCATCGGGCTGATCGCCACGCTGGGGCTGTGCCTGAGCCACTGTGTGGTGTTTACCTACTTCATGGCCACCAGCAAGATGATGACCCTGGCGGTGAGCGACGCCGGGCTGGACCCGTCGCTGGTGGTGGAATGCCGGCGGCTCAAGCTGCGGGCCTATCGCCGGGCGTTGGCCGGCATCGTCGCGGCGATGGTGGCGGCGTTCGCGGGGGCGTTCACCACGGACAACCCCGGATGGTCAAGGCTGCACCTGGCGGCGGCGTTGCTCTCGCTGGGGGTGAATGCGTATGTGTTCGCGGGAGAGTACCTCCTGATCTCGGTCAACGGACGGCTCATGGACCGTGTTTTCGAGGAACACGATCGACAGTCCCGGTCGCGCGGCGTGGCCGGGGCGAAACCCGCGCCCTGACATCCCGGATGCCCAGGCGGAGAAACGCCATGAAGATCGCCACCTGCAACGAGCCCTGGAAGGGCGTCGCCATAGAAGAAGTATTCGCCACTGCGAAGGGGCTGGGCTACGACGGCGTGGAACTGGCCCCGTTCACGCTGGCCGAGGACGTGCGCAAGATCGATGCCGCCCGGCGCAAGGCCATCCGCAAGGCGGCCGGTGACTGCGGCGTCGAGATCGTCGGTCTGCACTGGCTGTTCGTCTCGCCGCCGGGACTGCACCTGACCACGCCGGACGTGTCCGTTCGCGCCGAGGCGAAGGTGTACCTGGAGGCGCTGGGCGAGTTCTGCGCCGAGCTGGGCGGAAAGGTGATGATCTTCGGCTCCCCCAGGCAGCGCAACATCGAGCCGCCGGTCACGCCGGAAGAGGCCTGGAAGCGGGCGGCAGAGGTTTTCGCTGGCTGCGCCGACCGGCTGCAGTCCTGCGGCGTCACCCTGGGCATCGAAGCCCTCTCGCCCAAGGAGACCAATTTCATCCAGACTGCCGAGCAGGCCGCGAAGCTGGCCGATGAGGTGAACCACCCGGCCATCGGGATCATGCTCGACGTGAAGGCCATCGCGTCGATGCCCGGCGGGCCGGTTGAGCAGGTTAAACGGTTCGGCGCACGGGCGGTGCATTTCCACGTGAACCAGCCCTCGGGCAAAGGGGCGGGGATGCCGCTGTCGGAGGGTGACGCTCCGGATGTGGACCTGCCGGCGATCATGGCGGCACTCAAGAGCAGCGGCTATGCGGGCTGGGTATCGCTGGAGCCGTTCGACTACACGCCGGATCCGACCACAGTGGCCAGGGTGGGACTGGCCGCGACCAGGGCGGCGATGGGGAAATGAGCCGGGGCCGCTGAGATTCGGGGCTTTCGCCGGCGATTGATCGGGATCGGGGATTTCTTGCCCTGAGGGAACATCCCGGGGAGAATCCTTAACCATGGCAGCCGATTCCGCTTGAGTGCGCGGGCAATCCGGGTGGCACACACGCCGCAGCCTGAGGAGATACCGGTGCGAACGGTTCAGATCAACGTTGGGATTATAGCCTGCCTGGTGGGGATGGCCCTGAGCCTGCCGGCCTGCGCGGCCGCGGGCAGGATCACCGTGACGGCCGGGCCTGACGGGGCCGCGGCGGGGCCGGTGAGCGTGAAGTCGGACGGCGGCGCGACGTGCGGGGCGGTGTTCGCACTGACCGGAGACGGGGCGACGATTGCGGGTCAGGCGGACGGCGAGGGCAGGCTGTGGTGGTGGAACCCGGCCATGAAGCCGGGGGAATCGCGGAGTCTCGCGGTCGGCGAGGGCGGCTCGGCAGGCGATGCTTCCGGCGTCGAATTGCGGGAGGGGTCCGACGACACCATCGAGGTGATCATCGACGGGAAGCCCTTTACCGCGTTCAATTATCGCAAGAGTGAACCCAAGCCGTACCTGTATCCCGTCATCGGGCCGACCGGCGCTCCGGTCACGCGCGATTTCCCAATGAAGGACAACGAACTGGAGAAGCAGAATAAGCGGCAGGACCATCCGCATCACCGGTCGATCTGGACCGCCCACGGCGACATCCGCACCGACAACCTGAGCGAGCCGGGCAGCAATTACTGGCATGAAAAGTCGGCGGACAAGCGGGACCAGCAGGACCGCCAGGTGGTGCGCAAGGTCACGCGGACCTGTTCCGGGCCGGTGTTCGGGCTGATCGAGGCGGAGATTGACTGGGTGCATCACTCCGGGCGGCGGGAGTTCAGCGAGACACGCACCTACCGGTTCTTCCGCGCCGGCGGCCAGCGCATGATCGATATTCGCAACGTGTTTCACTTCTCCGACGGTGACGTCACCTTCGCCGACACCAAGGAGGGCGGCATCCTGTCGCTGCGCCTGGCGGTGACCATGGACGAGCAGGGCATCAAGGATCCCTCACCGCAGCACGGTCAGATGACCAACAGCGCCGGCGGCGTGGGATCCAAGGAGTGCTGGGGCAAGGCGGCGGCGTGGTGTGACTACGTCGGTCCGGTGGGCGGCAAGCCGGTCGGCGTGGCGGTGTTCGATGCCCCGAGCAACTACGGGCATCCGGCTCACTGGCACATCCGCGACTACGGGCTGTATACCGCCAACCCCTTCGGGCTCAGATCCTTCGACAAGAACAATCCGGACAGCTCGCACACCTTCAAGAAGGGCGAAGAGGCTGCGTTCCGGTACCGCATCGTGATCCACCCGGGCGACGCGAAGGCGGCAAGGATCAAGGAGCAGTACGGGCTCTTCGCAGAGCCGCCGGGGACGAAGGTGAGCGGGGAGTGATGGGTGCCGAGGCAACCGGGGAGTGCGTCAATTGATTGACGCACCGGTCGCCATGACGCGCGGTGACGGTGATGAATTGCCGTATTACCCGGATATACTGGAAACCGGCAACCGAGCATCGGAAGCTGGCACCACCGTTCCGTTGATAGCTGTTAACTGAAAGCTGAGAACCTCTCATGACCCCACGCGAACGCGTCCTGACCGCCATGCAACTCAAGGTACCGGACCAGGTGCCGGTGCAGTGCCAGATGGCCACCGGGCACATTCTGCTCAACAGCGGAATCGACCCCATTCCCGAGGCCGTGGACACGCAAGCCTACGCTGAGTCGCTCTGGCGAATGCGTGACCTGTACGACTTCGACGGCATCCTCATGCACAAGCCCGGGCGCGACGCGCACTGGCTGGACGACTGCGAGAAGCGGGAATGTGCGGACGGCTGGGAGTTCGTGTTCCCGGAGGGCTGCTACGTCCGCGTGCAGCGCGATGACGACCCGATCTTCTTCCCCGCG
>CAYVVX010000417.1:0-5343 GCA_964455315.1 uncultured Planctomycetales bacterium
CTCTCGCCGAGCAGCACCACCATCTCGCCTGGCCCGATGTGCAGATCGATGCCGTCGACGGCATAGGTGACGCCGTCGTCGTAGCTCTTGCGGACCTGCCGCATGTCGATCATGCCCGAACCTCTCCTGAACATGTTTCCGGTAACCCGCTCTTAAGCATTGTGGGGCTCATGTCAACCCTTCCTTTTGGTCAAGCCCGTTCACGTAGACGCACCGGAGTCGTAAGGTGTCCGCTTTGGCATGATCTGGGTTCGTCCCCTATGATCGGCGGCATGGGTATCGTTTCCCTTCAGAATGTGCACGTCGCCTTCGGCTCCCAGGTGGTCCTGGACGGGCTGGACTGGGAGATCCAGCGCGGCGAGAAGGTCGGGCTCATCGGGCCCAACGGCTCGGGCAAGACCATGCTCTTCAAGCTCATTCTTGGCGACGTCACGCCGGGCATGGGCACGGTCACGCGCAGCCGGGGCCTGCAGACCGCCTACCTGCCCCAGGAGCCGCTGCTGGACAGCGCCAACACGCTGCTGGCCGAGGTCACCCGCACCTTCGACCATGTCCGCGATCTCGAGCGGCGCGTGGCCGAGGTCGCCCAGCGCATCGCCGACCATCACGACACCGACCGGGTGGACGACCTGATGAGCGAGTACGACGAGCTGACCCATCGCCTCGAAGCGGCCGGCGGCTACCAGTACGAGACGGTGGTCAAGGAGGTGCTCGGCGGACTGGGCTTCGCGCCGGAGGACTACGACCTGCCCATCTCGGCCCTGTCCGGTGGGCAGAAGTGCCGGGCGGCACTGGCCCAACTGCTGCTGCAGGAGGCCGACCTGCTGCTGCTGGATGAGCCGACCAACCACCTGGACATCGAGGCGACGCGGTTCCTGGAAAAATTCCTGGCCGGCTACCACGGGGCGGCCGTGATCGTGTCCCACGACCGGTACCTGCTCGACCGCGTGGTCGGCAAGATCGCCGACCTGGACCTCAAGCAGATCACCACCTACCCGTGCGGCTACTCCGACTACGCCGAGGCGAAGCGGATGCGGCTGCTCAGCGCCGAGCGCGAGTTCACCAAGCAGCAGGAGTGGCTGCATCACCAGCGCGAGTATGCCGAGCGGGTCAAGGCGGACAAGTCGCGGGCCAGGCAGGCCCAGGGCCGGCTGCGGCGGCTGGACCGCATGGAGAAGGAAGGCCAGATCCTGGAGCAGCCGACGCACACCCGGCGGCGGATGGCCCTGGACTTCACCCCGGCAAGGCGTTCCGGCGACATGGTGCTGCGGGCCGAAGGCGTCTGCAAGGCCTACGGCGAGACGGTCCTGTTCAAGGGGATGGACCTGGAGATCTTCCGCGGCGAGAAGATCGGCATCATCGGGCCCAACGGGGTGGGCAAGACCACGCTGCTGAAGATGGCCATGCGGCGGGTCGAGCCGGACGCCGGGCAGATGCGGCTGTTCGAGAACCTCACTGTCGGCTACTACGACCAGGAGCACGCGGATCTGAACACCGACCACCTGGTCATCGACGAGATCCAGCCGTCGCGCGACGCGGCGACGGAAGGGCGGATCCGTTCCTACCTGGCCAAGTTCCTCTTCCGCGGCCAGGACGTCTACAAGCGGGTGTCCACGCTCTCCGGCGGCGAGCAGAGCCGGGTGATGCTGGCCAAGCTGGTGTGGGCCAACCCGCAGGTACTGGTGCTGGACGAGCCGACCAACCACCTGGACATCCCCGCGCGGGAGGTGCTCGAGGACGCCCTGATCAGCTACGAGGGCGCCATCCTGATGGTCAGCCACGACCGCTACTTCCTCGACCGGGTGGTCAACAAGCTGCTGGTGCTGCCCGAGCGCGGGCGGTACGAACTGATGACCGGCAACTGGAGCACCTACGAAGCCCGGCTGGCCCGCGAGGAGGCCGAGCGCCGGGCGGCGGCCGATGCGGCCCGGCGGCAAACCCGCAAGCGCGGCGGCACCAGGGGGCGGGCGTCGTCGGCTAAGGCGAAGGGGGATGACTCGCCGTACGCCTCATGGTCGCTGGCCAGGCTCGAGCAGGAGATCATCGACCGGGAGGAGAAGCTGGCCGAGACCGAGCGCCAGTTCGCCGACCCGGACCTCTACCGCGACGCCGACCGGGCCCGGAGTCTGCAGGCCTCAGCGCAGCAATTCCGGGAAGAACTGGCGGAGATCAACGCGGCCTGGGAGGCGCGGGCGGCGGAGGAGTGAGGGGAAGGCGGGTGGATGACCACGGGCAGCGCGCGTTTGGAGACGCTCAGAGAACGGAATGCCCCCCTTGCTTTCCCGCGCCGACACGAGTGCTGCCTGTGACAAGCGCCGTCAGGACTGGCCTGCCAGACCCCGGGGTACATGGTTTCATTCCCCGATGATCTTGATCAGCGCCCGCTTCCGGCGCCGCCCGTCGAATTCGGCGTAATGGATCTGTTCCCAGGGGCCGAAGTCGAGTCTGCCGTCGGTGACCGCCACGACCACTTCGCGGCCCATGATCTGGCGCTTGAGGTGGGAGTCGGCGTTGTCCTCACCGGTGCTGTTGTGGCGGTAGCGGGAGACCGGCTCGTGAGGGGCCAGGCGTTCGAGCCACTCGTCGTAGTCGGCGATCAGGCCGGGCTCGGCGTCGTTGATGTAGACGCTGGCACTGATGTGCATGGCGTTGACCAGGCAGAGTCCTTCGCGGATGCCGCTCTCGGCCAGGGCTTCCTCAACCTCCGCGGTGATGTTGATGTAGTCGCGCCGGTGAGGGGTGTTGAACCAGAGTTCCTTGCGGAAGGATTTCATGGGGGGCTCCTGCTTTCAATTTGTGGGCATGGTAGCAGATGCACGCGGGCAATGCATGGTCGCGGCGCGGGGCAGTGAAAGGTCAGCGCACAGAAGCAAAAGGGGGGGAGGCCGCGTGCCCCGCGAACTGGCGGCAGGTCACGGACGAACGTTGAGAATCTGGCCGGTCAGATGCCGCGAGCCCTCGCGGAGCAGCCATTCAACCTGGATGGCAACGGCGTCGGGGTCGAGAACCTGCTCAGTCGGCAGCTCGGGGAACAGCCCGCGGAGCAGCGGGGTCTCCACGGCCGCGGGGGCGACGGCGAAGACGCGGATGGACTGCGGCTTGCCTTCGTTGGCCAGCGCCCGGGTCAGGGCGTTGATCCAGGCCTTGCTGGCGCTGTAGGCGGCGAAGCCGGGAAAGGGATCATCGGCCGCGGCGCTGGAGATGTTGACGATGGCGCCGGCCGATTCGCGCAGCAGCGGCCAGGCAGCCCTGGTGCAGAGAAACACCGCGCGCATGTTGACCGCGGCCAGCTCATCGAACTGCTGATCGGAGAGCTGGTCGATGGGCGACAACGGGGCGACCCCGGCGTTGTTGACCAGCACGTCGAGCCGGCCAAAGCGCTCATTGCAGCGTGCGATCATGGCCGCGACCTGCTCTGCGGAAGTCACGTCGGCGGCGTGGGCCGTGCAGGTGCCGGCCAGGCCGGCGCAGGCCTTCACGGTTTCGTCGAGTCGGGCCGCGGTTCGGGCGACGGCGAGCACGGACGCTCCCGCGGCACACAACCGGCGGGCGATGGCCCGGCCGATGCCCTGGCTCGCCCCGGTGACGATGCAGGCCTTGTCTTTCAGAGTCAGCGGCGAATCGCTCATGGAAAAGCTCCCGTCTGGCCGTCCGCGGGCACGTCCGCCGGTGCCGGAGCGATCGGGCGGGAGGTGATCTCCACCAGCCGTTCGGAGCCGATCGGCCCGGGCACTTCGAAAATGACCCCTCCGTCGCGAAGCCGGTGTACCTCGCGGATCTGCTTACCGTCAGCATAGACCCACACGTTGCGACCGGCCACGTCAACGATCTTGAACAGCGGCTGATTGCGGACGTAGGGCTCGCCCTGGACGCGGACGGCGGCGCTGCCGTTGTCGAGCTCGAGGACGTAGTGGCCGCGGGCCTCGGCGAAGCCGTCACCGTCGAAATCACCGGGATCGGTGCGCACGAATCGGCCGGCGTCCAGGGCCAGCGGCAGCGGATGCGTATAGTCCGCCGCGAGGACGGCGTCGTTCTCGATATCCTCCGCGCCGATCAGGCCGACATGGAGCATGGCCGCGAAGGTGAAGCGGTCGTTCGGCGGTTCGAGACGCCACAGGACGCAGACGCGGGGATCCTGCTCGCTGTCGAGCTCGAAGCCGGCCAGCGGACGGAACGGGACCACCAGCAGGTCGGGCTTGCGGCCTGCCCGGGCAAAGACGCAGAAGCGGGGGGCGCCGGGAGGGGCGGGAGTGGTCGCGTTGACATCGACAACGCGGCGGCTGAACCCCGCATCACTGTCGCAGCAGAACATCATCCCCACACCGTCGGGCTTCCAGGAGGGCACCGCCAGTGTGCCGCTGCATTCGACGTAGATCCGGCCGTCGCGATAGATGGTGTAGACCCAGCGGTGAACCGCGCCGCTGCCGCCGCCGCCGGGCAGGCCGAAGCGCCAGTCACAGCTCACCACGGCGTGGAGCGGCGTGGTTTCCAGGAGCGTCTGCTGGACCTGGGCGGCGATGCCCAGCGGGTTCCACTGCGCGGGGTCGTCCATCTGGACGTTGTTGACCTGTCCGCCGGGCAGCACCACCGGGACGGGGCCCAGCGGACCGATGCCGACGAGATTGCGCGAGTGGTCACCGCCGGGATCGAGCCAGCGGCGGATCTGCCCGCGGGAGATGACCAGTTCAAACCGGTCGACGGCACCCACGATGAGCCCTCTGCCGACGGAGCGGACGTAGAGGCTGCCGGCCGGCGCGTCGGGCGAACCGAACAGGTCGCGGGCGTTATCGACCAGGATGAGGTCATCCAGATAAAGGTCCACGGGAGTTTCAAGCTGATCGCAGCCGAAGGTGACGGCCCGGACGTGGGCGAGATCGACCCGGTCGACCAGGTCGGCGAGATCCACGCGGATGAGGTTCCAGCCGGTGTCGAGCATCATGCGGGGCAGTTCGCAGGTGAGCGGGCGCGCGGTTCCGCCGCGAACCTCGACCCGGAAGCCGCCGATGCGGCGGGGGCTGAACACGCTCATGAGCAGCAGGTCGTACCCGCGCCAGTCGCGGTGGAGGCTCCAGCCGCTGTCGGGCGTGTCCTCGGCAATGATCCGCTGGGCGGAGGTGTACAGGGGCATCTTCAGGGCGCCGGTGCCGGTCTCGCGGCGGGCCTGCTCGCTGGAGACGGCCGGGGCGTCGCCGCTGCCGGCGGGTTCGCGGCGAAAGAGGGCTGCCTGGGTGGGATCTTCAAAGTCGGCCAGTACCTGGAACTTCCTGCTGGCAAGATCGTCATAGCTGGCGATCATGCGATCGAGGGTTTCCCCCGACGCGCCACCGCCGCCGGTCTGGACGG
>CAYVVX010000418.1:0-5341 GCA_964455315.1 uncultured Planctomycetales bacterium
GCCGGAACAGGCCCCGGACGTCGAGGTGCTGGCCTTCTACCGCCGCTACCTCGAGCCGCGGGGCATTCGCAAGCGGGATCCGGGGCGCGGCACCTCCGGCGGGCTGAGTCCCAACCCTGACGCGGCGAATCGCCAGGCCTCGCCGCGTCGGCCGCGCTGGCGGAACTGGTCCCTGGGCGCGTATCACACTGCGTTTCGCCTCGCCGGGCGGCTCAAGGGCAGTCAGCTTTATCACGAGCCGAATCATATTCCCTGCCGCTGGCACGGTCCGGTGCTGACCACGGTGCATGACCTGTCGGTGCTCCGACATCCCGACTGGCACCCGGCCGACCGGGTCCGCTGGTACGAGCGCGACTTCATGACGGCCCTGCCGCGGACCAGTCACTTCATCACCGTCTCGGCCTTCACCCGGGCGGAGATGGTCGAGCTGCTCGGCCTGCCCGCGGAGCGGATCAGCGTCATCCCGCTGGGGCCGCGGGCGTGTTTCCGGCCGCGCCCGGCGGAGGAGAGGGAGCGACGGCTGCGAGCCCTGGGCCTGCCCCGGTCGTACCTGTTGTTCGTGGGCACGCTGGAGCCGAGGAAAAACCTGGAGGGGCTGCTGGCGGCCTACGCGCTGTTGCCCGCGGCCCTGCGGCGGAGGTACCCGCTGGTGGTGACGGGCATGGGCGGATGGAGCGGGGAGCCGCTGGAGACGGTCGCCCGGCGGCATCGCATCGGGCCGGACGTGCGCATCACCGGCTACGTCGATGAGGACACGCTCGCGGTGCTGTACAGCGGGGCCCGGGCCCTGGTGTGGCCGAGCTGGTACGAGGGCTTCGGCCTGCCGCCGCTGGAGGCGATGGCCTGCGGCACGCCGGTGATCACCAGCGATCGGGCATCGCTGCCCGAGGTGGTGGGCGACGCGGGGCTGCTGGTCGATCCCGGGGATCGCGACGCGCTGGCGGATGCGATGCGGCGGGTGGTCGAGGATGACCCGCTGGCGGTGCGCCTGGGTGAACGCGGCATCGCGCGAAGCGCCGAGTTCTCGTGGGCCCGCGCAGCCCAGGCCCATGCGGCCCTGTATCGACAGTGGGCACGGAACTAGAAAACACGGCCGCCGCGTCCCGGCGACACGGCCGAAGAACAATCAGCGCTTGGCGGCGGGCTCGCGGATGATCTCCGCCAGAGAGGTTTCTTCCAGTAGCGTCTGGTAGGCGGACTTGACCGGCTTCCACTGCTCATGCATGGTGCAGGGCCGATCATCGCTGCAGCGGGCGTTGCCGAAGGGACAGCGCCGCGAGGCGAATACATCGTCAAACGGGCGAATCACGTCCATCAGGCGGATGGCTTCGGGCTTCTTTTTCAGACGGAAGCCCCCGCCGATGCCCCGGTTGCTGGTCAGCAGCCCCGCCCGGACCAGGTCCCGAAGAACCTTCGACAGGTACTTGCCTGGCACCTGTCCGGTGGCGGCGATTTCCTTGGAAAGGACCGGGCGATCTTCGCGAACCTTGGCGATCGCGGCCATGGCTCGCAGCGCGTACTCGGCGGTTTTGCTGAACATAGCCGACCTCTGTGTGATGATATCCTCGACTGGATTATACCAGCGATTCGCCTGCACGCAAATACTTCGCAACGCATCCCGGCGGTCCTCACCAGGGCCGGGAGGCGGCGGTCGGCCGCAGCGGGTTGGGCTGCACGCCGATACGCTCCAGCGGAATGGGCTTGAAACCGAGCTTCCACGCCGGCGAATCAGGCTTGAGACGGAAGTCCGCCTTGCCCGGGTTCTCGAAACCGGGATCCTGGCCGACGAGGTTGTCCTCGACACGCACGACCTTGTCGGTGAGCCCGTCGAGGAAGTCCAGCCACTTTCCGCCGACGCAGATGTTGCGGACCACCGCGTTGTACTTGGCCAGGGCGGGTTCATCCTCGTAGAGGGTCAGCAGCTCAGGGTACTTCGTGCTCCACGGAGGCTCCCGGTAGGGCATGGCCTTGAGCCGGTCGACCAGGGTGGTGGTCTGTCCGTTGAAGTAGTTCCGCGCCCAGCCCAGCCCGCGCGAATCGACGTGCACGGCCGGGGAGCAGTCGACGAAGATGTTGTTTTCGACGGTATTGTTGCGCCCGCCGCCGAGCAGGACACCCCGCCCGCCGCGGTCGCAGATGTTGCCGTAGAGGGTGGTGCCGCTGGTCCAGTCATCCAGGTAGATGGACTGCACGCCGATGCGGCTGTGAAAGTCGCCGATGTCGTGGAAGTAGTTGTGGCGGATCTGGTTCCCGCGCGCGGTCCAGTCACGGCCCATGTAGAAGGCCCCGGCGTCATCGGTTTCCATGCAGACATGGTGAACTTCGTTGAACTCGACGATGTGCTCGTTGCCGGAGAGCCAGATGGCCCCGTGAGGGGCGTCATGCAGCAGGTTGTTGGCGACGCGGTTGCCCACGCCCCTGGCGAAGATGCCGATGCCGTAGGTCTTGGCCAGCCGGCTGAAGTGGTGGATGTGGTTGTTGGTGATGCCGACCTTGCCGGGTGTGAGCGTGGTGCGATCGCCGGCGTCAACAGTGATGCCGCCGGAACCCGTGTTAAAGATGTCGCAGGAGGAAACGCCGTGGACCGTTCCGCCGGTCATGGTGATCGCCTGGGTGCCCAGGTTCCGAAAAGTGCATCCCATGATGAAGATGCGCCACCCGCCGTTGACGGTGACAGCGACATCGCGCGAGAAGTTGAATTCGATGCCCTCGAGCGAGAAGCCGGACACATCCTTGAAGGTCATGATGTTGCCCAGCACGCTGACATACGCGCGGGCGGAGTCGATCGGCCCGGGCGGCCAGAAGTAGAGCATGCCGCTGTCGCGATCGAGGTACCACTCGCCGGGCTGATCGAGCTCACCGAGCAGGTTCAGGGCGAAGTAGCGCTGCCCGGGGCGGTAGCCGTAGTTGTGGTACGGTTTCTCCAGTTCGATGCGGCGGGCGTCGGTGTCGATGGAGGCGATCTTCTGGTAGCCGTTGGCCCAGTCCCAGAACCAGAAGCCGTAGAGCCAGACTTCCTTCTCCGCCTGCCAGCGCTGGGGGCGGTCGCCTGAGTAGATGAACTTGCCGACCTTGCTGCCGGTGACGCCGTGGATCTTCTGGGCCTCCTCATCGGTGATGGCCTCGACCGTGACGTAGCCCTCGTTAGGCCAGCGGGCCAGGGTCATCGGTTCGTCGTCGAAAAAGAGTTCGAGCCGCTGGCCGCTCCTGACGGCGTCGCCGAAGTTGGTGACGCCGCAGGCCTTCAGGTCGGCGGCGAGGACGTGCCCGCGGGCTTCGGGGGCCAGCCGTTCGCGCATCGCGGGATCATCGACGGGCTGAAAACCACGGACTTCCCGGCCGGCCATGAGGCGGGGATGCTCTCCCTTGGCGGCGTACCAGGCAACCAGCCCGCGATCCTTGCCGCCTCCGTCGTCGGTCGTGAACTCCAGCGGTTCATCGAGGATGTAGTCCCCGCCGCGCAGTGAAACGCCGACATCCTCGCGAACGGCTCCTGCCGCCTGGCGCCGGGCCCGGACGGCGTCGCGGGCGGCGCGGGGCGAGGCGAAGGGACCGTCGGTGCGGTCGGCGTTGGGCTCGGCAAGGGTGCCGGACCAGGCGTCATTGCCGGCCGGACTGACGTAGAGTTTCAGAGCGTACGCCGGCTCAAGGGTGATGCCGGCGAGCAGGAGGGCAAGTGCGGCCATGCGGGTCATGATGCGGTTCCTGTGAGGATGCCAGGGATCGATCGGGCTCGGATTATCGCACGCCAGTGTAGGCGAGAGGCAGGGGGGTGCAAGGGGGGGAAGTTGATCAGTCGTGACCCCGACGCTACAAGACAGATGAACCGCGGAGGCCCAAAGAGCACAGAGAATACTGGCCGCGGGATCGGCCCATCGCCATCGCCGCGACCTCACCGCGGGGGCCGTCCGTAACCCGTGGTGTACACCCCCAAAACCCTCTTCTTTGTGCCTTGGTGTCTCTGTGGTTCATTTTTCTTAAGCAACTGGAGGGGTAAGTGACGCATGAACCAGAGCGGGTCGCCGAACATGGCGAGCGACGGGGGCTCCCCTGAGCCGGTGCGGATCGATCAGCGGGCGCAGTTGCAGGGGGCGGGGATCAGGCAGATGAATTCGCACGGCTCGCCGCCGGTATTGCGGAACTGGTGCATCTCGTTCGCGGGCACGAAGATCACGTCCCCGGTATGGAAGGGGCGCTCGCCGGTGACGCTGCGGGCCACGCCGCTGCCCTTGAGCACCAGGATCTCGTGCTCGTAGTCATGCTGGTGGTGCGGCGTGCAGCCGCCCGGCTCCACCTCGAAGTGGCGCATGTGAAAGTTGCCGGCCCCGTCGTTGGGACCGATCAGCATGCGCATGCGCGCCCCACGGGCGCCATCCATGATCACGGGGTTCTGCGGGTGGGCTTTCAAGGGTGCGATTTTCATGCAGCCATTGTCCGCCGAGAGCGGGCGCCGATCAAGCCGCCGTCCCCGACCCCTGCGCCACCGCGCCGCGCGCCGGGCACCTGTTGAGCCCCCTCGCGTGCGAGGGGAGAACGAGAACACGCCTCGCATGCGAGGAGAGAACTCCCGCATGTTTGGCCCCCTCGCGTGCGAGGGGAGAACGCGAACACGCCTCGCATGCGAGAGGAGAACCCCTGCCATGTTTGGCCCCCTCGCGTGCGAGGGGAGAACGGGGACACGTCACCGAATGCAAAACACGCTCAACCCGGAAAGACCGCCTGGCGTTCCCCCTCTGACGGCGCTTCTGGCCCCGCCAGGGGTCAACGATCGTAGCCCCTGGATGACCAGACCCACCTGTGCTTCGCTCCTCGCCCGGTGAGAGCGAACGAAGCCCCCGGGTGCATGCTCCCCTACGACGACTCTCGCTCGTTCGCCCTCCGGGCGAAGCAGAAAAAGGAGGGAGTGGCTTGGCCACCAGGGGTTCGCGCCGCTGCGCCTCACTCACCCCCTGGCAACCATCGAACGCCCTCCGGGCGTGAAGAACCGAGAACACCCGCCGTTCGGCTCACCGCCCCGATCGTGTCCGGCATCAGTCGTGGACTTCCCGGTCATCACCCAGCCCGCGCTTCCTCGAGCGACGCCCGCCCATACGTGCTCCCCGTCTTCTTTGTACTCTTTGCACTGCTATCGATCAGAATCTTCGCGTCCCGCAAAGCTTCTCCACCGCAGGATGCCGTAACTCACGTTCCAGGCGCTGGATATAAACGCCAAAGCCGGCCCCGCAACGCCGGATCTGCCATCTCAAATCTCAAATCTCAGATCCTCCATCTTCTTCGCGTTCTCGGCGTCTCTGCGGTTCCACCCCTTTTGCCTTTTGCCGTCATCCACTGATCCACCCTC
>CAYVVX010000419.1:0-5338 GCA_964455315.1 uncultured Planctomycetales bacterium
CCTACCATCTCGGCGGCGGCCAGGGCGGCATCAGGCACTTCATCGAGCATCTCGGCCCCGCCTTTCAGCGGTGGTGGGACGATCTCGGCCGGCCGGATCTTTCCCCCCGGGTCGCCGAGTTACTTGCCGACGAATTGAACGAGGCCACCGAGGGGCGATCGCTTCCGGAACTCGCCGCGGAGCGGGACGCCCGCCTGATCGCCGTGATGAAAGCTCTTGTCCAGAGCGAAAGACCGGACGCGGATCCCGGCGAAGGCCGCGCGGAGCCGTAGCTGGATCGCACCGCCGACATGCCTGCCGGCGAATGGGCGCAACTGGCCCCCGAATGCTCCGCGCGGGCTGAAGACACGCGGCCCTGTGGAGGAGGCGAGGCGTTGCAAGGAATCGGGTGGCGGATTGGGCAGTGCGTGCGGGAATGAACTCCCGCACTCCTTGTTGTCGGGATGGTGCCACCCGACCCTCACGCAATCACCGCCACCCCGCAAGCCGGGACCCTCGCGGATCACACGAATGAAACCGAATTCACCTTGAACCCCATCCGCGCCCATCTGCGTCATCTGCGGGCAAGTCCCCGCTCTCATCCCTGCCCCCCATCGCAGGAGCGGAACGACGCTCCCCGATCGCGATGCAATCCGTTCCTGCCTGATCCACGCCGGAACGGGCCCCATGTTCCCTCCCCCGGGAGGAACTGTGCCGATGTTGTATGCTCAACTGATCCCCGGGGTTCCCGCCGGCCGGCGTCTGCCCGCTCGCCGCACACCACCCTCGCCGCCGGCCCAGCCCCCGAACGCGCCGTTTTTTTTGCGCGAACGAACCCAAAAAACCGCGTTGTCGCCCCCGAAAACGCGGTTCGCGTGGCTTCGTTCCATGCGAACGAACCCACGCCATACCAGCCGGCCCGGCCGCGGCAAACGGCAAAACGCCGGTGTCACACCGTCCGGCACGGAGACCGGACGCTGCGGCGCCGGAGGCTCATACCTCCTTCGAGTCGATCCATTTCATCATCTTGCGAAGCTTGCGGCCGACCTGTTCGATGGGATGGTTGTAGTCCTTCTGGTAGAGGGCGTCGAAATTCTTGCGACCCGAGCCCATCTCGTTGATGAACTCCTTGGCGAAGGTGCCGCTGCGGATCTCCTCCAGGATCTTCTTCATCTCCTGGCGGGTCGCGTCGGTGACGATCCGCGGGCCGCGGGTCAGGTCGCCGTACTCGGCGGTGTTGCTCACGCTATAACGCATGTAGCTCAGGCCGCCCTGGTAGAAGAGATCGACGATGAGCTTGATCTCGTGCATGCACTCGAAGTAGCACAGCTCCGGCGGATAACCGGCGTTGACCAGCGTCTCGAAGCCGGCCTTGACCAGGGCGCTCAGGCCCCCGCAGAGGACCACCTGCTCGCCGAAGAGATCGGTCTCGGTCTCATCCTTGAAGGTGGTCTCCAGGATGCCCGCACGGGCCCCGCCGACGCCCAGCCCCCACGCCAGGGCGGTGTCCCTGGCCTTGCCGCTGGGGTTGGCCTGCACGGCGACCAGGCAGGGCACCCCCCCGCCCTTGACGAACTCGCTGCGGACCAGGTGCCCCGGGCCCTTGGGGGCGATCATGATCACGTCCACTTCCGCGGGCGGCTTGATCGCGCCGAAGTTGATGTTGAACCCGTGGGTAAAACCCAGGGTCTTGCCGGCCTTGAGCTTGGGGGCGATCTCGTCGGCGTACAGCTTGGGGGCCAGTTCGTCGGGAACCGTGATGATGATCAGGTCGCACGCCGCGGCCGCCTCGGCGGCGCTGACCGGCTTGAAGTTGTGCTCGATGGCCAGGGCGTGGTTCTTGCCGCCGGGGCGCTGGGCCACCAGCACCTCGACGCCGGAATCGCGAAGGTTCTGGGCATGGGCGTGCCCCTGGCTGCCGTAGCCGACCACGCCGACCTTCTTGCCCTTGAGGTGCGACAGGTTCGCGTCCTGCTCATAGTACATGGTGACGGCCATGATGATGGTTGTCCTTTCTCGCTAACGGTTCGGGTAACAGGTCAGCCGCGCGGTGTCCGGCCGCCTGCCGGCGGCGTCGCGCAGGGCGACCAGTGTAGCAGCACGGGCCGGGAAGGCAAGCGGGCACGACGGGCAGTAGAGCGGTGGAAGCGAGACTCACTCGGCGACGAATTGGGCCCGCAAGGCAGCCAGGGCATCGAGAATCGACTCGGGGTTCGCCAGGTATCGCTTGCTGAACGGACAGGCATAGGGCCAGTCATCAGTCTCGATCTCATCCCATGTGAACTCGTTGATGAAAACCGGCTCGACACACGGCCCCAGCGGGTCCATCTGCTCTATGCGGACAGCCATGAACGCGGCCAGCAGGTCACGCAACTGATCCGCGGAATAGGCCCGTTCGACCAGTGCCCGCGTGCACGGCACGCCATACAGCGGAGTCCCCGGCTCGGCTTCGGTGGCACAAGTCTCAAACACCTTAAACTGAAGGAGGAAACCTCCGTTCTCCTGTCGGCTGAGGCGAGCGGCTGCGATGTCGCTTTCACCGTTCGCCAGTGGATCACCGAAAATCGCCACACGCGAGTACTGGAACACCTGGAAGTCCGAGTAGTCATGCTCGCCGACCGACGGGCCGGGGATGAAGATGCAGGCGGTGATGAGGAGAGTCGACGAAGCCAGACCGAGCGTCCCGTACCGGAAACTCATGACATTGCCCTCGCGGATGTTGTGGAATGCCGGTGGTGCGGACAGGGCTGCCGGGAACACCACCAACGCTCCCCGTGCGGCATCATCTTATCGAGCGAAATGTGTCTCGACCACCTGGCAGACCAGGTGATACGCGAGCTGGTGGATCTCCTGAATCCGATCGGAAATCTCGTGGTCGACCAGGAAGCACAGGTCGCAGAGCGGATGCAGCTTGCCGCCGGATCGGCCGGTGAAGCCGATGACGAACGCCTCGCGGGCTTTGGCAACGTGGGCGGCCTCGATGATGTTCGGCGAGTTGCCGGAGGTCGACAACGCCCAGAACACATCGCCGGGCTGGACCAGCGCTTCGACCTGCCGGGTGAAGACGTGGCCGAACCCGTAGTCGTTGCTGATCGACAGCAGCCCGGAGGTATCGGTGGTCAGGGCGATGGCCGGCAATCCGCGGCGCTCCCTGCGGAACCGCCCCACCAGTTCCGCGGCGATGTGCTGGGCATCCGCGGCGCTGCCGCCGTTCCCCACCAGGTAGACTCGATGACCGTCCTCGATGGCGGTGATGATGGCCTGGCCCATCCTGCGCAGCACATCGATCTGCCCGCGGGCATGCTCCAGCAGGCGGGTGTGTTCTTCGAAACCTTCGTTGAATGGATCGGTCACGCCGTCACCTCGCCTCGCGGCCGGCGCCGCCTCGAATACGCTCCACGATCGAGGTCGTGCTGATGCCTTCTACCAGCGGCAGCAACACTACCTTACCTCCGGACGCTTCCACGTGCTCCCGCCCGACCACGCCGCGCTCGGCCCAGTCCTGGCCCTTGACCAGCGCGTTCGGCGACAGCGTCCGCACCACCCGCTCCGGCGTCGGCTCGTCGAAGATGACCACGTAATCGACCGACTGCATCGCGGCCAGCACCTCGGCCCGCTGGTCCTGCGGAACGATCGGGCGGTCGCCGCCCTTGCCCTGGCTCCGCACCGAGGCGTCGGAGTTCACCGCCACCACCAGCACCTGCCCGTGCTGGCGGCACTCCTCCAGGAAGCGGACATGCCCGGCGTGCAGGATGTCGTAGCAGCCGTTGGTCATGACCACGCTTTCGCCGCGGCTCTTGCGCAAGGCCAGCTCCGACGCAAGCTGATCGAGCGTGCGGATCTTGCTGCCCGCGCTGCCGGCGCTGAGCCGCAGATCGGCGATGACCTCCTCGCGGGTGATCGGCACGCAGCCGAACTTCTCGACCTCCAGCCCGCCGGCAATGTTGGTCAGCCGTCCGGCTTCCTCCCAGGTGGCCCCGGCCGCACGCGCCGCCGCCAGCATGGCCAGCACCGCATCGCCGGCACCGGTGTTGTCGTATACCGACCGCGGCCGGGTCGGCAGATGCACCGGCTCTTCGCCGTGCATGGCCAGCAGGCAGCCGTCGCGGTCCAGCGTGACCAGCAGCCCGCCCAGATCGAAGCGGTCGATGAGCCCGGCGACTTTGCCCCGGACCGCCTCCAGCGACCCGGCGGCAAGCCCGGAGACAAGCTGGAACTCCGAGCGGTTGGGTGTCAGCATGGTCGCCCCGCGGTACTTGTCGTAGTCGGCCAGCCGTGCCGGGTCCACCAGCACCGGCTTGTTCTGCTTGCGGGCCTCTTCGATGATCCGGCGGCACAGCCGCGCCGTCAGCAGCCCCTTGTCGTAGTCCTCGATGCACACCAAAGCCACGTCGCGCACCCCTTCGACCACCGCGTCGGCGAAGCGATCCGCCTCGGGCCCCTCGAACGGGCGGGTCACTTCGTCGTCGACGCGGATGAGCTGCTGGCGGTGGCGATGCTGGGCCAGGCCCACCAGGCGTGTCTTGGTGGTGGTCGGCCGGTCGGACAGCGACTTGAGTCCGCGGGTGGTGACCCGCTGGGCCTCCAGCAGGGCCCGCACGCGATGCCCGGCGTCGTCCAGCCCGATGAGCCCGCAGCAGGCGACTTCCAGGCCGAGTTCCCGCAGGTTCGCGGCCACGCTGCCGGCCCCGCCGACGCGCTCCTCTTCGCGGCTCTTGCGGAGCACGGGAACGGGAGCTTCCGGGCTGATGCGATCGGCGTCGCCGTAGATGTAGCGGTCAAGGATGAGGTCGCCGATCAGCAGCACGCGCTGCCTGCGGAAGGAGGTCACGATGTCGATCAGGCGCTGGTCCAACTGGGACTCCTGGTGCGGGTCGGAGCGAGCCGCGCCAGTCAGGGCGCGGCCGCGTTTCAGCCGACTTCCGGGAGGCGATGGTAGGCAGGGGCCCCGGTACGGTCAACGGTGGGGATACGCCGGTGACCGCCGCCTGCTTCCACATCGCGCCCCTGCTGCACGGGTACTGTCGCCGTCATGATTGACCCCTCAAGCTGATTGGGCTATAAGCGGCAAACGGAGGTCGCGGTCGGTGCGGCAGGCGTTCCTCCGGGCCCGACCCCGGGCCGGATGCGCTTCCCGACAAGGAAACAGGGCGTCGGTCGACGAGGCTGATCGCGCGACATGATCGTTGATTGTCATACCCACATCTGGGAGTCCACCGAGCAGCTTGGCCTGAGCGCAGCCCTGTGGGAGCCCCGCCCGCGCGGCCGATCCCCCCAGCCCCCCCCCCGCGCCTCCACGGCCGACCATCTCACCGCCGCCAAGCCGGTCGACGTCAGCATCGTCCTGGCGTTCAAGAGC